>NZ_JBEXHY010000050.1:0-40473 GCF_040608295.1 Micromonospora sp. NPDC005197
CAGCTCTACCGCGAGCTGGGTGACGCTCATGGCGAGGGGGAGTCGCTGTTCTGGGTGGGCACGGTCCACCAGGTGATCCGCCAGGACCAGGCGACCGCCGACCCGGCCTTCGCGCGGGCGCGTGAGCTGGCGACCGAGGCGGGCGACGAGCTGACCCTGTCGTACGTGCTGCGGCACCTCTGCTTCGGTGAGCAGGCCGCCGGTCGGGTCGACGCGGCGCGGGAGTTGCTGGCGGAGTCGACCCGGCTGCGCCGGGAGCTGTCCTTCACGCCGGGGGTCGCGGCGAACCTGATCGGTCTGGCGGACCTGGCGGCGACCGACGGTGACCGGGATGCCGCCCGCGAGCTGCTCGACGAGGCGGCCGAGCTCGCGGCCGGCAGCGGTGCGCACGGTGTTGCCCGGTGGGTGCAGGAGGCCCGCGACGAGCTGAAACTCGCCTGATCACGAGTAGGACAAGTAGCCGACGAGGTGACCGACGCCCTCGCCGACGGGCTTCGCCGAGCGTGATCGACTCGACATCGCCGATATGGGGGTGTCCGAGGACGTGGGATACCGCGATATCGCCGAAACCGAGTGGATCAAGGCCGGGGGCCGGTGTGGATCAAGGGTGGGCGCTGATGTCTGGTGGATCAACGCCGGACCTGGGGTACGTGCCGCGCAGCGAGGCGGAGGCGGTGGCCGTACAGGAGGAGTTGCGGCCGCTCGTCGACCTGGTCGGGCCGGGTCCGGCCGCGCCCGCGACGGTGGCCGGCCTGGACGTCGCGTACGCCGAGAGCGGCGACCTCCTCGCGGCGGCCGTGACCGTGCTGGACGCCCGGACGTTGGCGGTGGTGGATTCGGCGGTCAGTGTGGGCCGGCCTTCGTTCGGTTACGTGCCGGGGCTGTTCGCCTTCCGCGAGCTGCCGGCTCTGCTCGCCGCGCTGGACACGCTGACGACCAGCCCGGACCTGCTGGTCTGTGACGGGCACGGCGTGGCCCATCCGCGCCGGTTCGGGCTCGCCTGTCACCTCGGGGTGGTCACCGGCCTGCCCGCGATCGGCGTGGGCAAGACGCCGCTGGTCGGCGAGTGGGGTCCACCGGCCGCCGAGCGGGGTGCCTGGTCGGCGCTGCGCGACGGAGGTGAGGTCGTGGGCCGGGTGCTACGGACCCGGGACGGGGTGAAGCCGGTCTTCGTGAGCGTCGGGCACCGGATGAGCCTGGACAACGCGACCGCGCAGGTGCTCGCGTTGACTCCGCGCTACCGCCTCCCCGAGACGACCCGTACCGCCGACCGGCTCTGCCGCGACGCCCTCGCCGGGATCACACGCTCCAACCTGGACGAATCGGGCGGTGGAGCCCTCGGCCCTGCCGACGGAGATCGCCGAGCGTGATCGACTCGACATCGCCGATATCGGGGTGTCCGAGGCCGTGCGACACCCCGACATCGCCGATACCGAGTGGATCAAGGCTCGGTGGCCGCCGGGCCGGCCGTAAACCGTAACGCCGGACACATGCGGGCCGCTCTATGACCGGTGGCGGGGGTAGGCCGGTAGTAGCCTGGCCGCGGACCCCACCCGGGGAGAACGGTGAGGTGATCATGACGGTGCGTCGACGCGCGGCACGGCTCGCGACGGTCTGCGGTCTGCTGGTCGGCCTGGTGATGCTCGGTGCGTCACCCGCGCTGGCCGACGAGGACTCGGTCCGTGTGGGGTCGGCCAGCAGCTTCGCCGCCGGGGGTTCGGCCCAGGGGGTGAACGTCGCGGTGCGCAAGCGCTCCGGCGGCTGCGTCCTGCTGCGTACCGCCCTGGGTCTGCGCCTTGAGGGTCTCCAGCCGAGCCAGGTGGCGGTCCAGGTGAACGCGGGCGGGCACTGGGTTCCGGTGGCCGTCGGCGGCGGTGACGGCAACGTGGAGACCGGGCAGACCGCACCGGCGAAGCCGACCCTGTGCAAGGGCAAGGGCATCACCGTGCGGTACCGGGTGGCGTTCGCCGCCGACGCGCCGGGCGGCCAGCTCTACGTGACCGGTGTGGCTCTGACCGCTGCCGGCCAGCAGTTGGGGCAGGGCGCCGACACGGCGAAGGTCACCGGGCGGCTCTCCCCGTCGCTCACCCCGACGCCGTCGAAGAAGCCGACCCCGACCCCCAGTCCCACCGAGGTCGCGGCGGCCGGCGAGGTGGTGAACCCGGCCGCGCTGGGCCCGACGTCCGCCGCGCCCAGCGTGACCGCGGTGGCCGCCGAGTCCGGCGGTGGTTCGCCCATCATGTTCTTCGGCATCGCGATGGTGGCGGTCGGCCTGCTGCTCATCGTGCTGCTGGTGCGCCGCTCCCGGCAGGACCGCACGCCGTCCGACGAGCCCGGCCCGCTGCCGGGCAACCCCGGTGGCACCACCTACCGCTCCGGCGGTGGGTCACCCGCCGTGCCCGGTCAACCCGGCCCGGTGTACGGCCAGCAGCCGTCGACCGCCGGCCAGGTTCCTTCGCCCCGCCCCGCCGGCGGAGGGGTCTACGGGGCGCGACCCGTGCCGCCGACTCCGGACGCCACGCAACCGATGCCGGGTGCTCCGGCTGGTCCGGGTGCCCGGCCGCTGCCCGGTGACCCGCCCACGCCGCCCGACGGCGGCGATCACACCGTGTTCATGCCTCGGCTCCCCGGCTGACCGGGGCCGGGCCCGGACGCTCCGATACGCTCAGGTTCGTTGGAAACCTGCGGCCAAGGAGCGGAACTAGTGTCTGATCTGTCCCAGATCGTGAAGGCGTACGACGTCCGAGGGACGGTGCCGGACCAGTGGGACGAACGGGTCGCCGAGGCGCTCGGGGCCGCCTTCACCCAGCTGCTCAACGCCAGTGACGAGCCTGGCGACACGGTTGTCGTCGGGTACGACATGCGGGCCAGTTCGCCCGGCCTGGCCGCCGCGTTCGCCGCCGGGGTGCGGGCCGAGGGCCGCTCGGTGATCGAGATCGGGCTCGCCTCCACCGACCTGCTCTACTTCGCCTCCGGCTCGCTCGACCTGCCCGGCGCGATGTTCACCGCCAGTCACAACCCGGCGCAGTACAACGGCATCAAGATGTGCCGCTCCGGCGCCCGGCCGATCGGCCAGGACAGCGGGCTGGCGGAGATCCGGGAGCGGGCGCAGGCCCTGCTGGACTCCGGGGCGTCGCGCCCGGCGGGTGAGCCGACCCGCCCGGCCGAGCGGCGGGACCTGCTTCCCGACTACGCCGCGTACCTGCGCAAGCTGGTCGACCTCTCCGGCATCCGGCCGCTGAAGGTGGTGGTCGACGCCGGCAACGGGATGGGTGGCTTCACCGTCCCCACCGTGCTCGGCGACGCCGCCCTGTCGCCCCTGCCGTTGGAGATCGTGCCGCTCTACTTCGAGCTGGACGGCAGCTTCCCCAACCACGAGGCGAACCCGCTGGACCCGGCGAACCTGGTCGACCTCCAGCGTGCCGTGGTCGAGCACGGGGCCGACATCGGCCTGGCCTTCGACGGGGACGCCGACCGGTGCTTCGTGGTGGACGAGCGCGGCGAGCCGGTGTCGCCGTCGGCGATCACCGCGCTGGTCGCGGCGCGTGAGCTGGCCAAGCACCCGGGCTCCACGGTGATCCACGGTCTGATCACCTCCAGTGCGGTCGCGGAGATCATCCGCGAGCACGGTGGGGAGCCGGTGGTCGCCCGGGTCGGGCACTCCTTCATCAAGGCGGAGATGGCCCGCACCAACGCGGTCTTCGGCGGCGAGCACTCCGCGCACTACTACTTCCGGGACTTCTGGTTCGCCGACACCGGAATGCTCGCCGCGATGCACACCCTGGCCGCCCTGGGCGAGCAGTCGCAGCCGCTGTCCGTGCTGGCCGGCGAGTACGAGCGCTACATCGCCTCCGGCGAGATCAACTCGACGGTCGCCGACCAGGCCGCGGCGGTGGCCGAGGTGCGTGCCGCGTACCCGGACGCGACGGCCGACGAGATGGACGGGCTGACGCTGCGTTTCCCCGACGGCGCCTGGTTCAATCTGCGTGCCTCCAACACGGAGCCGCTGCTGCGGCTCAACGTCGAGGCGCCCACCCGCGAGCGGATGGTCTCGCTGCGGGACGAGGTGCTCGGCCGCGTTCGCCGATAAGATCGCCTGCGCCGGTCGGCACCGCCGCCGGTGACCCCGCACTCGTGGAAGGAGCCGCGCCATGGCCCTGGATCCGCAGTTGCTCGAGATCCTTGCCTGCCCGGACACGCACCACGCCCCGCTCACCTACGACGCGGAGGCGCAGACGTTGACCTGCACGGAGTGCGGCCGGATCTTCGAGGTCCGCGACGACGTGCCGGTGCTGCTGCTCGACGAGGCGCGTGGCGGCCCCGGACTGCAGTCATGATCGACGGTACGGCCGGGGTCAGCGGGCGTCGTGACGCCGACGAGGCCCTGCTCGACAACCCGGACGCGCTGGCCGAGCACGACCCGGGCGGCATGCTGCGGCACACCGCGTCGGCCGGCGCCCAGGTGCGCGAGAGCGCGGCGTTGGCCGCCGAGGCGAACCTGGCGGTGCTCGCCGACGACGGGCGTCCCCGGGCCGTGGTGATCGCCGGCATCGGCACCGCCGGGCGTACCGGTGACGTGCTGGCCACGGTCGCCGGGCCGCGCTGCCCGGTTCCGATCATCGGGCACCGCAGCGCGGGCGTACCCGGTTGGGTGGGCGCCGCCGACGTGGTGATCGCGGTGAGCGCGTCCGGTCGGAGCCCGGAGGCGTTGGGCGCCGCCGAGGCCGCGCACCGTCGCGGTGCCCGGCTGGTCGCGGTGGGCGCCCCGGACTCGCAGTTGCAGTCGGTGGCCGAGCGGGCCCGCGCGCCGTTCATCCCGGTGCCGCGCCGCGCGCCGGCCCGGGCCAGTCTCTGGGCGCTCACCGTGCCGGTGCTGCTCGCCGCGCGTTCGCTCGGGTTGGTGAAGGTCAACGAGGCGGACCTGGCGGAGACGGCGGCCCGGCTGGACGCGGACGCCGACCGCTGCCGCTCCGCCGCCGAGTCGTTCGTCAACCCGGCCAAGTCGCTGGCGCTGGGCCTGGCCGGCTCGATCCCGATCGTGTGGGGCTCGTCCCCGCTGGCCACCGTGGCGGCCCGCCGCTTCGGTGACACCCTGTCCGCCAACGCCCGCTACCCGGTGGTCACCGGGGCGCTGGGCGAGGCCGGGCGGGGCCGGGTCGGGCTGCTGGACGGGGTCTTCGGCGGCCTGGCCGAGGGGGAGCGGGACATCTTCGCCGACCCGGCGGAGGACGACGGCGAGGGCACCCGGCTGCGGCTGGTCCTGCTGCGCGACGGCGGCCTCAACGCCGAGGACGACACGGACGAGCCGCTCGCGGTCGAGGAGCGCCGCGCGGACGCGGTGCAGACCCTCGCGGAGCGCCGTGGTGTGCGCTGCGACGTGGTGACCGCCGAGGGTGGGTCGGCTCTGGAGCGGCTTGCCTCCCTGATCGCCGTACCGGACTTCGCCTCGATCTACCTTGCTCTGGCACACGGATTGGACCCGATGGCCGTCCCGGCCATCACCGAGATGAAGGAGCTGTCGAACCAGTGAACGTACGCAGGGGGCGGCGCGTCACGTACGTCACCACGACGCGAAGCGGAGTGGCGGCGTGAGCGCGAACGGCGGGACGAAGGCGATCGTCGCCGCCCTGCTGGCCAACGTCGGCATCGCTGTCACCAAGTTCATCGCGTTCCTGCTCTCCGGGTCCTCGTCGATGCTGGCCGAGGCGGTCCACTCGGTCGCCGACTCCGGTAACCAGGGTCTGCTGCTGCTCGGCGGGAAGCGGGCGAAGCGCGCGGCCACCCCGGAACACCCGTTCGGGTACGGCCGGGAGCGCTACATCTACGCGTTCATCGTGTCGATCGTGCTGTTCAGCATCGGCGGCCTGTTCGCCCTCTACGAGGCGTACCACAAGTGGTCGCACGCGGAGGGCATCACCGAGTGGCAGTGGCTTCCGGTGGCGGTGCTGCTGGCGGCGATCGCCATGGAGTCGTTCTCCTTCCGGACGGCGATCAAGGAGTCCAACCACATCCGGGGCAACCAGTCCTGGGTGCGCTTCATCCGGCGGGCCAAGGCGCCGGAGCTGCCGGTGGTGCTCCTGGAGGACTTCGGCGCGCTTGTCGGTCTGGTCTTCGCGCTCTTCGGCGTCGGCATGACGCTGATCACCGGCAACGGCCGGTGGGACGCCGCCGGCACCGCGATGATCGGCATCCTGCTGGTGGTCATCGCCATCGTGCTGGCCATCGAGACCAAGAGCCTGCTGCTCGGTGAGGGCGCCGAGCAGCAGGACCTGGCCGCCATCGAGCGGGCCATCACCGAGGGCCCCGAGGTGGAGCGGATCATCCACATGAAGACGCTCTACCTGGGCCCGGAAGAGCTGATGGTGGCCGCGAAGATCGGCGTGCCGGCCTGCGAGAGCGCCCACGACGTGGCCCGTGGCATCAACGCCGTGGAGGCGCGAATCCGCACCGCGGTGCCGATCGCCCGGGTGATCTACCTGGAGCCGGACATCTACAGCGCCGCCGCCGCGGCGGCCGGCACCGGCACCGCCGCCGACACCGCCGTACCGCAGCCCGAGGACGCGTCGGGCGAGGCGGTCGGGCGGCCCGGGGGCTGAGACGGTGGAACCGCTGTACGGACCGATCCGGGATTACGCCTGGGGGTCCCGCTCAGCCATCGCCATGTTGCAGGGTCGACCGGTGCCCAGCACCGGCCCGGAGGCGGAGCTGTGGCTGGGCGCCCACCCCGGCGCCCCGGCCAGGGTGGAGCGCGCCGGCCTGCGGGTGAGCCTCTGTGACCTGGTGCGCGACGAGCCGGGGCAGTGGCTGGGCCAGCGGGTGACCGACCGGTTCGGCACCCGGCTGCCGTTCCTGCTCAAGGTCCTCGCCGCCGACGCGCCGCTGAGCCTGCAGGCTCACCCGGACGCCGAGCAGGCCCGGGTGGGTTTCGCGGCGGAGGCGGGCCGGCCGGCGGGGGAGCGCAACTACTCCGACCCGCACCACAAGCCGGAGTTGCTGGTCGCGCTCACCCCGTTCGAGGCGCTGTGCGGCTTCCGGGATCCGGCCGAGTCGGCCGAGGCGCTCGCCGCGTTCGGCGTACCGGCGTTGGGGCCGGTGGTCGACGCGCTGCGGGCCGGGCCGGCGGGGCTGCGCACGGCCGTGCGGACACTGCTCGGCTGGCCGGTCGCCGAGCGCGACGGGCTGCTGCGTGCCGCCCTGGCGTCGGCGGCCGACGGCCCGGACGCGGAGTTGGCCCGCCGGTTGGCGACCGCCTATCCGGGCGACCCGGGCGTGCTGGTGGCGCTGCTGCTGCACCACCTGCGGCTGGTGCCGGGAGAGGCGATCTGGATGCCGGCGGGCAACCTGCACGCGTACCTGAGCGGCTGCGGCGTGGAGATCATGGCGGCGAGCGACAACGTGCTGCGCGGGGGTCTGACCCCGAAGCGGGTGGACGTCGACGAGTTGCTGCGGGTGCTGCGTTTCGAGGTGCTCGACGATCCGGTACGTGCCGCGCAGCCGATCGCCCCGGGCGTGGACTGCTGGCCGGTGCCGGTGGACGACTTCGCGCTGCACCGGGTGCGGGTCGGCGCGGCCGTGCCGGAGGTCACCGTGGCGCTGCCCGGCCCCCGGGTGGTGCTCTGCGCTGCGGGCTCGGTCACGGTCGACGACGGGGCGGGCGCGCTGACGCTGGCGTCCGGCCAGGCGGCGATCGGCACGGCGTCCGGTGAGCCGCTGCTGGTCGGCGGCGACGGTGAGGCGTACGTGGCGACGTCGGGGCTGCGCTGAGCCCGACACAAGTCCGACTTTCCCGGAATAGCTTGACGTGCCCCTGGCTGAATGTGACTCTATGAGTACGCAGCGTTATCGCGACGACGGTCCGACAACGTGCGGGGAACCAAACCGGGGGGATGCACGGGGCGGGCGGAAGTGGGCAGCGGGTCTGTCCACCACCGACCGCCCCGTGCGCTGTCCACAGCCCGTCCCCCGGCGCCCGTCGCCAGCGCGCGTAAGGTGGAGGATCGGCGCAGACATCGTTCGACAGGAGCTTTCATGACCAGCACCCTCCCGGCGGCCGCCAGCGGTACGCCGTCCGAGGCCCGGCCGAGCACGCTCGCCGAGGGCGACTTCAAGGTGGCGGATCTGTCGCTCGCCGAGTTCGGGCGCAAGGAGATCCAGCTCGCCGAGCACGAGATGCCCGGCCTGATGGCGATCCGGCGGGAGTTCGCCGAGGCGCAGCCGCTCACTGGCGCCCGGATCACCGGTTCGCTGCACATGACCATCCAGACCGCCGTCCTGATCGAGACGCTGGTCGCCCTCGGCGCGCAGGTCCGCTGGGCGTCCTGCAACATCTTCTCCACCCAGGACCACGCCGCCGCCGCGATCGTCGTCGGCCCGAACGGCACCCCCGAGGCCCCCGCCGGCGTCCCGGTGTACGCCTGGAAGGGCGAGACCCTTCCGGAGTACTGGTGGTGCACCGAGCAGGTGCTCGTCTGGCCGGACGGGCAGGGCCCGAACATGATCCTCGACGACGGCGGCGACGCCACCCTGCTGGTCCACAAGGGCGCGGAGTTCGAGAAGGCCGGCGTCGTGCCGCCGGTCGAGTCCGCCGACTCCGAGGAGTACGGGGTCATCCTCGAACTGCTGCACCGCTCGCTCGCCGAGGACGGCCAGCGCTGGACCCGGATCGCCGCCGGCATCAAGGGCGTCACCGAGGAGACCACCACCGGCGTGCACCGCCTCTACGAGATGCACCGCGCGGGCACGCTGCTCTTCCCGGCCATCAACGTCAACGACTCGGTGACCAAGAGCAAGTTCGACAACAAGTACGGCTGCCGCCACTCCCTGATCGACGGCCTCAACCGGGCCACCGACGTGCTGATCGGCGGCAAGATGGCCGTCGTGATGGGCTACGGCGACGTGGGCAAGGGCTGCGCCGAGTCGCTGCGCGGCCAGGGCGCCCGGGTCGTGGTGACCGAGGTCGACCCGATCTGCGCCCTGCAGGCCGCGATGGACGGTTACCAGGTCGCGACCCTGGACGACGTGGTCGAGCAGGCGGACATCTTCATCACCGCCACCGGCTGCTTCGACGTCATCACCAACGAGCACATGGCCCGGATGAAGCACCAGGCCATCGTCGGCAACATCGGCCACTTCGACAACGAGATCGACATGGCCGGCCTGGCCAAGCGCTCGGACGTCGAGCGGATCAACATCAAGCCGCAGGTCGACCTGTGGCGCTTCGCCGACGGGCACGCCATCATCGTGCTGTCCGAGGGGCGTCTGCTGAACCTGGGCAACGCGACCGGGCACCCGAGCTTCGTGATGTCGAACTCGTTCGCCAACCAGACGATCGCCCAGATCGAGCTGTTCACCAAGACCGAGGAGTACCCGGTCGGCGTCTACGTGCTGCCCAAGCACCTGGACGAGAAGGTGGCCCGCCTGCACCTGGGCGCGCTCGGCGCCAAGCTGAGCAAGCTCACCAAGGAGCAGGCCGCGTACCTGGGCGTCTCGCAGGAGGGGCCGTTCAAGCCGGACCACTACCGCTACTGATCGACATCTCTTCGAACCGGGTCGGCTGTTCGCAGCCGGCCCGGTTCGTCGTTCCCGCCAGGGCGGGACGGGACGTCAGCCGGAGCGGGAGTCGCGGCGGCTGGGGCGGAACCACGTCCACGCGCACCAGGCCAGCCAGCCCAGGGACACGACGGTGGCCAGTGCCCGGAGGCGCAGCGCGCTGAGCAGCAGCACCACGGCGAGCACCGCCAGCCACGGCAGGAAAGCCTTCACGGCAGGGATCCTCCCACGCTCGGACGGTGACCGGTTCGTGGCGGCCGCCGAAGACCAGGTCACAGCGAGAGTGAGCTTGTCATGAACGACTTGACGAGGTCCCGGAACTGGAGGAAGGTATGGCTGCCCTAAGTTAGCTGAGGCGTGCCTAATGAACACGGAGCCAGAATGTTCGCCACCTACCTGATCGGCCTGCGGGAGGGCCTGGAAGCGACCCTGGTGGTCAGCATCCTGGTCGCCTTCCTGGTGAAGTCGCAGCGCCGGGACCGGTTGCCGCAGGTGTGGGCGGGCGTCGGCCTTGCCGTGGCGCTCTCGGTGCTCTTCGGCTGGCTCATCGAGTACACCTCGACCTCGCTGCTGTCCCGCTCCGAGGACCGCGAGCTGTTCGAGGCCATCACCTCCGTCGCGGCCGTGGTGTTCGTCACCTGGATGATTTTCTGGATGCGCAAGGCGGCCCGCACCATCGCGGGCGAGCTGCGCGGCAAGCTCACCGAGGCACTGGCCGTCGGGTCGCTCGCCGTCGCCGGGATGGCCTTCCTCGCGGTGATCCGGGAGGGCCTCGAAACCGCCCTGATCTTCTACTCCGCCGCCCAGGGCGCGGCCGGCGACAGCGGGCCGCTGCTCGCGCTGATCGGCGGCATCCTCACCGCCGTGGTGCTCGGCGTGCTGCTGTACGCCAGCGCCCTGCGGATCAACCTCAGCAAGTTCTTCACCTGGACCGGTGCCCTGCTGATCCTGGTCGCCGCCGGCATCCTCAAGTACGGCGTGCACGACTTCCAGGAGTCCGGTGTCCTGCCCGGCCTCAACGACCTGGCCTTCGACATCACCAGCACGCTCGACCCGACCACCTGGTACGCGGCGCTGCTGGCCGGGATGTTCAACGTGACCCCGGCGCCCACCGTGCTCGAGACGATCGCCTGGATCGCGTACGCCGTGCCGGTCCTGGCGCTCTTCCTGCGCCCGACCCGGCGTACCCCCGCACCGGCCGCGGCCACCGCGGTGCCGGCCGCGCCCTCCGCGGCGGCACCCCCCGCGGCCTCGGCGCCCGCCGTCGCCGCGTCGGCGGCCGAGTCGACGTCTCCGGACGCCACGAGCACCACCACCGTCACCGAGCGCGGGGCCGACACCGGCACCGAGGCCGAGGCCGACGCGGCATCAACGCCGCAGCGTGCCTGACCCCACGAGGAGAGACAGCCCAGATGCGTACCACCCGATTCTTCGCGCTGGCCGCTGCCGGCGTGCTGGCGACGGCCGGCGTCGCCGCGTGCTCCGACTCCAAGAAGGATGAGGCGGGCGCGGCCGGCGGCGCGATCGTGGTCAAGGCCACCGACACCGCCTGCGAGGTCGGCACGACCGACCTCGGCGCCGGAACCGCCACCTTCAAGATCACCAACTCGGGCGCGAAGGTCACCGAGTTCTACGTGTACGCCTCCGGCGACCGGGTGATGGGCGAGGTGGAGAACATCGCCCCCGGGCTGAGCCGCGAGCTGCACGTCGAGCTGCCGGCGGGCACGTACGAGACGGCCTGCAAGCCGGGGATGAGCGGCAAGGGCATCCGGGGCGCGCTCAAGGTCAGCGGGTCGGCGCAGCCGCTGACCGCCGACGCCGCCCTGGCCGGGGCCACCGACAACTACCAGCGCTACGTCAAGAGCCAGACCGGCGCGTTGCTGGAGAAGACCGAGGAGTTCGTCGCCGCGGTGAAGGCTGGCGACGTGGCGAAGGCCAAGGCGCTCTACCCGGTCGCGCGCACCTACTGGGAGCGGATCGAGCCGGTGGCCGAGATCTTCGGCGACCTGGACCCCAAGATCGACGGCCGCGAGGAGGTCATCGAGGAGGGCATGGAGTTCACCGGCTTCCACCGGATCGAGAAGGACCTCTGGCAGTCCGGCGACATCAGCAAGGACGGCCCGATCGCGGACCGGCTGCTGGTCGACGTCAAGGAGGTCGTGGCGAAGGCCAACGCCGAGAAGCTCTCCCCGCTCCAGCTCGCCAACGGCGCGAAGGAGCTGCTCGACGAGGTCGCCAGCGGCAAGATCACCGGCGAGGAGGAGCGCTACTCGCACACCGACCTGTGGGACTTCGCCGCCAACCTGGACGGTTCCAAGGCGGCGCTGTCCGCCCTCCGGCCCGCGTTGGAGCAGCGCTCGCCGGAGCTGGTCAAGCAGCTCGACACCGAGTTCGCGAACGTCGAGGCGCAGCTCGGCAAGCACCGCGACGGCGACGGGTGGAAGCTGCACACCGCGTTGAGCAAGGCTGAGCTCAAGGAGCTCTCCGACGGCATCAACGCGCTCGCCGAGCCGATCAGCAAGGTCGCCGCAGTCGTCGCCCGGTGACCGGGACGCAGGGAGAGTCGAGTCGATGAGCGCAAGCAGGTTGACGCGCCGACGGGCCATCACGCTCGCCGGCGCGGGGGTGGCCGGAGTCGCCGGGGTGGCCGCCGGCGCGGGCGCGCTGGTGGGCGACTCCCGTGGCCCGGCGGCGGCCAGCGACCACCCGGCGGGCGCGGTCCCGTTCCACGGGGAGCACCAGGCCGGCATCGTCACCCCGGCGCAGGATCGGCTGCACTTCGTCGCCTTCGACGTGATCGCCAAGGACCGGGCCCGCCTGGTCGAGATGCTCCAGGAGTGGACGGCCGCCGCCGTGCGCATGACGGCCGGCCGCGACGCCGGGGTGCTCGGCGCGGTCGGTGGCATGCCGGAGGCCCCGCCGGACGACACCGGTGAGGCGCTCGGCCTCCCGCCGTCGCAGCTCACCCTGACCATCGGCTTCGGCCCGACGCTGTTCCGCGACGCCGACGGACGGGACCGCTTCAGCATCGCCGACCGCCGCCCGGCCGCCCTGGCCGAGCTGCCCAGGTTCCCCGGTGACGCGTTGCAGGCCCCGATCTCCGGTGGCGACCTGTGCGTGCAGGCGTGCGCCAACGACCCCCAGGTGGCGGTGCACGCGATCCGCAACCTGGCGCGGATCGGCATGGGGGTGGTCAGCGTCCGCTGGTCGCAGCTCGGCTTCGGCCGTACGTCGTCGACGTCCCGGGACCAGGCGACCGCCCGCAACCTGTTCGGCTTCAAGGACGGCACGGCCAACCTCAAGGCCGAGGAGACCAACCTGCTCCGCGACCAGCTGTGGGTGCAGCCGGGCGACGGGCCGGACTGGATGACCGGCGGGTCGTACCTGGTCACCCGCAAGATCCGGATGCTCGTGGAGACCTGGGACCGGACCTCCCTGGCCGAGCAGGAGGAGATCGTCGGTCGGACCAAGGGCAGCGGCGCCCCGCTCGGGCGCAGCAAGGAATTCGACGAGCCGGACTTCGCGGCACGCGGGGACGACGGCAAGCCGCTGATCGCCGAGCACGCCCACGTCGCCCTGGCCCACCCGAGCCGGAACAACGGCGCGCACCTGCTGCGGCGGGGCTACAACTTCGTCGACGGCTCGGACGGTCTCGGCCGGCTCGACGCCGGCCTCTTCTTCATCGCCTACCAGCGGGACCCGCGCCGGCAGTTCGTGCCGATCCAGACCCAGTTGGCCCGCCATGACGTGATGAACGAATATCTGCGGCACGTCTCCAGCGGCCTGTTCGCCTGCCCGCCCGGAGTGCGCGACGGTGGGGACCACTGGGGCCGCGCGCTCTTCGGCTGAGCGCTAGGGCCTGTTTCATAAGAACTGGCCGGCCTGCGGCGGCCGCCCGGACTCCGCCTCGGCTCGACCGCCCTTATGAAACAGGCCCTAACCGGATCGCGGCGGCGACCCGTCGTCCGGATGGCGACAGCGCGGCCGGCCGGGGGCTACGGTGGCGCCGGACGGCGCCGAGGGGGGATCATGGTGGCAGCCGGCCCGGGAACCGATCCCTGCGCTGGACCTCGCACCACGTGGCGCCGCCGCCGCGGGTCGCGGTGACTGGTTTGCCGGCGGCACTATCCGTGCCGGCTGACGCCGGTCCCACCGAACTGAACGGGGATGCAATATTAATCCCATGAGAGCCCGGGTACTGGTGGTCGACGACGACCCCGCACTCGCCGAGATGCTCGGCATCGTGCTGCGCAGTGAGGGTTTCCTGCCCTCGTTCGTGGCCGATGGCGAGCGGGCGTTGGCCGCCTTTCGTGACAGTCGGCCGGATATCGTCCTGCTCGACCTCATGTTGCCCGGAATGAGTGGTATCGACGTGGCGCGGTCGATCCGTGCCGAATCCGGCGTGCCGATCGTCATGCTGACTGCCAAGAGCGACACCGTGGACGTCGTCCTCGGCCTGGAGTCCGGTGCCGACGACTACGTGGTCAAGCCGTTCAAGCCCAAGGAGCTGGTGGCCCGGATGCGGGCCCGGTTGCGCCGTGGCGAGGACGTGGCGCCGGAGATGCTGACCATCGGCCCGCCCGGCAACCAGATCACCATCGACGTGCCGGCCCACACCGTGAGCCGCAACGACGAGGAGGTGAAGCTGACGCCGTTGGAGTTCGACCTGCTGGTCGCGCTCGCTCGCAAGCCGCGTCAGGTCTTCACCCGCGAGGTGCTGCTGGAGCAGGTCTGGGGCTATCGGCACGCGGCCGACACCCGACTGGTCAACGTGCACGTGCAGCGGCTGCGCGCCAAGATCGAGCCAGATCCGGAGCGGCCGGAAATCATCCTCACCGTGCGGGGCGTGGGCTACAAGGCGGGCACCGGATAGCCTGGTCACACTGTGTCGACCTCGCCGCCCCCGCACCCCCAGACCACGGCAGCCCGCCGGCTCAACGCCGGCCGGGACCTGTGGCGCGCGCTGAGTGGCCGGGGCGCGCGGCTGGTCGCCCGGGCGCACCAGACCTGGCGCCGCTCGCTCCAGGTCCGGGTGGTGACCATCACGCTGGTCGCCTCCAGCCTGCTGGTGGGCGGTTTCGCGTACCTGATCGCTGACAAGATCACGACGATCCTGCTCGACAACGCCCGCACCGACGTCCAGTTGCGGGTCAAGGGCGGCGCGGGCTACGCGGCCAAGCAGGTCTCCCTCTACGGTCAGCCGCAGGAGGCGCAGCTTCAGGAGACCATCGAGGGCACGGTCAACTACCTGGCCGGCGGCGACCCGCAGCAGACCAGTGGCGTGGTGGTGGCCATCACCGCCGCCGACTACCCGACCGTGATCCAGACCCGCACCGCGCCGGCGGTCAACGTCCAGCCCCTGCTCAGCAAGGAGCTGCGAGCCGCGGTCGCCAGCGGTAAGGTGGCCAGCCAGATCCAGACCGGTCGGCTCACCGGCGAGCCGACGAAGTACCTGGTCTACGGCTCGCCGGTGCCGACCCGCTTCGGGCAGATCGAGCTCTACTACCTGGTGCCGCTGACCCGCCAGGACGCCACCGCCGCGGACGCCCGAGCCACAGTCGTCGCCACCGGCATCGCCCTGGTGGTCCTGCTGGGTCTGCTCGCCGCCCTGGTCACCCGGCTGGTGGTCAACCCGGTCCGGGTCGCCGCGCGTACCGCCCAGCGGCTCTCCGCCGGCCTTCTCGACCAGCGGATGGTGGTCAACGGCGAGGACGACCTCGCGCTGCTGGCCGCCTCGTTCAACCAGATGGCGACCAACCTGCAACGGCAGATCCTGCGCCTGGAGGAGATGTCCCGGTTGCAGCGCCGGTTCACCTCCGACGTGTCGCACGAGCTGCGGACCCCGTTGACCACGGTCCGGATGGCCGCCGACCTGATCTTCGCCGAGCGCGACGAGTTCGACCCGGCGGTGGCCCGCAGCGCCGAACTGCTCCAGGCCGAGCTGGACCGTTTCGAGGAGCTGCTCACCGACCTGTTGGAGATCAGCCGGTTCGACGCGGGCTTCGCCATGCTGGACGCCGAGCCGACCGACCTGGTGCCGGTGGTGCACCGGGTGGTCGACCGGTTGGCCGGCCTGGCCGAGCGGGTGGGCGTGGAGATCGAGCTGGACCTGCCGAGCACGCCGGCGATCGCCGAGGTCGACCCCCGCCGGGTCGAGCGGGTGCTGCGCAACCTGGTCGGCAACGCCGTCGAGCACGGCGAGGCCCGGCCGGTGCTGATCACCCTCGGCATCGACGACACCGCGGTGGCGATCACGGTCCGCGACCACGGGGTGGGGCTGAAGGTGGGTGAGGAGAAGCTGGTGTTCAACCGGTTCTGGCGGGCGGACCCGTCCCGGGCCCGGCAGACCGGCGGCACCGGGCTGGGTCTGTCGATCAGCCTGGAGGACGCCCGCCTGCACGGTGGTTGGCTGGAAGCCTGGGGAGCGCCCGGGCAGGGCGCCCAGTTCCGGCTCACCCTGCCGGCCCGCGCCGGTGACCGGCTCACCACGTCGCCGCTGCGGCTGGTGCCCGCCGACGCGGCGCTGCCGTTCGGCGGCCCCCGCGACGGCGGCCCGCTGGCCATCGGGCCGGGCACCGGTGGAGCGCTGGCGATCGGCTCCGCGCCAGCGGGGGACGGCCAGCGGGCGGAGGTGCGCTCGTGAGGGCTCGACCACTGCTGGGCGCCCTCGGCGCGGCGCTGCTGCTCAGCGCGGGCTGCGGCATCCCGGCGTCGTCCGACGTGCGGGTGGACGGCAAGGCCGGCACGGCGACCGAGGCCGGGTCGAGCAACGGCCGAAGCAGCGAACCCCCGTCGCGTACGGCCAGCGGCAGCGACAACGAGGCGTTCGTGCGTAACTTCCTGTCCGCCGCCGCAGGCGAGCCGGACCGGGCGTACGAGCGGGTGAAGGCGTTCATCGCCCCGGAGCACAGGCTCCGCCTGCAGGACAAGAAGGGCAGCGAGGTCGCGCTGACCGTGGTCCGGCTGCGGGAGTCGGTCTTCACCTTCAACAGCGACTCGACCACCACGGTCAAGATCTCGGTGCAGCAGATCGGTGTGCTGCGGACCAACGGCACTCTGGCGCCGCCGGTGGCGACCGAGACCGAGTACGAGTTCCGGCTGCGCAGCGCCTCGCTCGGCGGCGCCGACAACGACGAGCGCGCCGGCCAGTACGTCCTCGACCCGCCGAACGTGCTGCTGCTCAGTGACGTCGCCCTGCAGCAGTACTACCAGGACGAGTCGATCTACTTCTGGAGCTCCGACCGCACCCGGCTGGTGCCCGACCAGCGGTATCTGCCGTTCGCTGTGCCGGACGAGCGCCGGGTCAACGAGGTCGTGCGTTGGCTGGTCGGCGGCCCGTCCGACTGGCTGCGGCCGGGCGTCGTCGGCCTGCCCGACGGCACCGAGCTGATCAACAACGCCACCGGCGCGAACAACCGCTGGGAGGTCAACCTGGACATGTCCGGCGACGACCAGAACCGGGTCGACCAGGTGATCACCCAGCTCGCCTGGTCGCTGGGTGACCTGCCGGGCGAGCTGGAGCTGAAGATCCGCAACAACTCACAGCCCGTACAGGACCTCAACGAGCGCCGGCTGGCCCAGCCGCTCTACCCGGTGCGGGAGGGCCCGCAGCGGTTCGGCGTCTACGAGGGCGCGATCCGCCCGCTCGACTTCGTCGGCGAGCCCGGCGGTGTCGTGCCCCTGGCGGCCGAGGTCAACCGCAACATCGTGTCCGCCGGCCTCGCGCGGGGCGCCAACCGGGTCCTCGCCGCGATGGTGGTGACCAGCGGCAAGGACCGGCAGCGACTCGCGGTGGGCGCCGGCGCGGACACGGTGGCCGCGCTCAACCGCGGCGACACGGAGTACGCCTCGATCAGCCGCCCGGTGTGGCTGCGTACCGTCGACTCGCGCCCGGCGCAGGGGCTGGTGGTGGCCGACGGTCGCCTCTACCGCTTCGACGAGGCCGCCCGCATGTCGGAGGTGCCGCTGAACCTGCCCTCGCCGCAGGTCACCGCGGTCGCCGCCGCGCTGGACGGTCAGCGGGTCGCGTTGGTCGCCGGCGGCCGGCTCTACGTCGCGGCGATCAACCTGGACGGCGCCGGGAGCGGGATGTCCGTCGGCCCGCCCCGGGCCCTGGTCACCTCGCTGACCGGTCTGACCGCGGTGGACTGGATCGGCGAGGATCGGCTGGTGGTGGCCGGGTCGGCCGGCCAGCCGGCGATCTACGAGATCAGCGTCGACGGGGCGCTGGAGACCCCGCTGCGCACCGACGTGGGCGCCAAGGTCAACCACCTGACGGCGTACCCCACCAACCGCAGCGTGCGCGTGCCCACCGGGGCGTACATGTACGAGGCGAACAAGGTGGCGTACCGCAGCAGCCCGTTCGAACGGATCGAGCCGGAGAGTGTGCGCGACGTCCCCGCGCCGCCGGCCGGGGTCCGGCCGAGCAACCCGTCTGCCCCGTTCTTCCTCTACTGACGCCGTGCGAGGGCTCTGGGCGGACCTCGCCGACCTGGTCCTGCCCGCGGACTGTGCCGGCTGCCGGGAGCGGCACGCGGTCCTGCGGCACGGCTTCTGCCCCGCCTGCGTGACGGCGCTGGGCCTGCTGCGTCCCCGGACGGTCCGCCCCACTCCCGCCCCGGCGGGGCTGCCGCCCTGCGTCGCCCTCGGCCCGTACGCCGGCCCGCTGCGTGAGGCCCTGCTGGCGTACAAGGAGCACGGCCGGCACGGTCTGGCCCGCCCGCTGGGCGCGCTGCTGGCCGAGGTGGTCGTCGCGGCGGTCGGCGGAGTCCGCCCGCTGGAGTTGGTGCCCGTGCCCGACACCGCCGCGGCGGCCCGCGCCCGCTACGGCGACCACCTGGACCGGTTGGCCCGGCACTGCGCGAGCCGGCTGCGCCGGGGCGGCTGGCCGGCGCGGGTGCACCGTCCGCTGCGCGCGCTGCCCCGGCCGGACTCGGTGACGCTGGACAGCGCGGGCCGCGCCGCAGCGGCCGAGGCGGCGTTCCGACCCCGGTCCGGCGCGTCGGCTGGGCGTCGCCGGGCGGGCGGCGCCCCCGTCGTGGTGCTGCTGGACGACATCGTCACCACCGGCGTGACCCTGGCCGCGGCGGCCCGGGTGCTGACGGCGAGCGGGCGGCCACCGGGCGTCGCTGCGGTGCTCGCCGCGACCGAGAAAAGGCACCAGTTGTAACCGACCGTGTTTCCGTTTCACCCGTTGGTGTATGAGGTGCGAAAAATCCCGGGCGGTCTTGGCAACATGGGGTGACTGCCAGGCGAACAGGAGTTAGCGTTTCGCTGTCAGGGGTAGGAGGTCGTTCCATCCCGCCCCCGGCGGTGAGAGGAGGCGTAGCCGTACTGACCGGTCGACGCCAGCGGGTCTCCCCACGGCGCGCGGCCGGGCCACCGGATCGAAGACGTCCGAACAAGGGAGGTCACGTGGACATCGTGGTCAAGGGCCGCAACGTCGAAGTGCCGGACCATTACCGGGTACACGTAGCCGAGAAACTCGCAAAGGTCGAACGCTACGACCATAAGATTATCCGCGTCGATGTCGAGCTGTTTCACGAGCGCAATCCGCGCCAGGCCGACCACTGCCAGCGGGTGGAGATCACCTGCATTTCCCGGGGCCCCGTGATTCGGGCCGAGGCCTGCACGAACGATTTCTACAGCGCGCTCGACGCCGCCATCGCGAAGCTCGACACCCGGCTACGCCGTGCGGCGGACCGCCGCCGCGTACACCGTGGTCGGCACGCGCCGATCTCCGTCGCCGCCGCCACCGCCGACCTGCCGGTCACGGATCTGGTGGCCGCCCCGCTGTCCGCGCCGGGCGCTGGCGCCCGCGCCGGCACCGCCGTGGCGGAGCGGGTCGAGGAGGAGCACGACCAGCCGTGGCACATCGCCCGGGAGAAGGTGCACCCGGCGGAGCCGATGACGATCGACGACGCCCTGTTCCAGATGGAGCTGGTCGGCCACGACTTCTACCTGTTCCAGGACAAGGAGACCGGCCGCCCCAGCGTCGTCTACCGACGCCACGCCTACGACTACGGCATCATCTCGCTCGACACCTGAGCCGGGCCTGACCCGCGCCGAGCACCGGGTTGTGGTGGGCGACCGCCACAACCCCGTGTCTCGTCAGCGCAGGTCGGCCGGCAGCAGGGCGAACGTCAGGTCGTCGAGGCGAGCACCCGCCAGGCCGGGCAGGCGACCGCGTAGCAGGGCCTCGCGCTGGAAGCCGACCCGCTCCAGCACGCGATGCGAGGCGGTGTTCTCCGGCACGGTGCCGGCGGTCAGCCGGGCGATACCGGCCAGGCCAAACGCCCAGTCGGCGAGCAGCCGGACCGCCCGGGTGGCATGGCCGTGCCCCCGCCAGCGCGGGAGCAGCGCGTAGCCGATCGACGCCTCACCACTGGTCACCTCGGTGTACGACAGGCCGCAGCTGCCCGCCGGCTCGCCGGTGGCCACGTCGACGATCAGCAGCCGGGCGATGTCTCCGGTCAGCCATGCGCTCTCCGCGAGCCGGCAGCGCCGCTCGATCGCCTCGGGCGTCGGTGGCACCGGCGGGGCCTGGTTGGCGACCACCTCCGGCCGGCTGTGCAGCCCGTACATCATCTCCGCGTCGTCCGGCGCGAGGCGACGCAGCGCCACCACCTGATCGGTGAGCACCCCGTCGGGCAGGTCGGGCAGCAGCCGGGGGGTCGGGCCGGGGGGATCGTCGGCGAGGCGTACCCAGGTCAGCAGATCGTGCCGGCCGCCGTCCCGGCGCTGCCCGGCCGACCGACGCAGGCCCTCGTACCGGAAGCCGGCGGCCAGCGCGACCCGCTGGCTCGCCGCGTTCTCCAGCTCGGTGAGCAGCTCCAGCCGGAGCGTCCCGGCGCCGAAGGCGTGCTCGCTCAACGCGCGGGTCGCGGCCGTGGCCACCCCGCGCCCCCGCGCCGCCGGCCGCAGCCAGTAGCCGATCTCCGCCTGACTCCGGCCGGGCACCGGGTTGCTCAACCCGGCCCCGCCGAGCAGCCGGTCGGTGGCCGGGTCCGCGATGGCGTACGCGGCGCCGCCGCCGGCCCAGACCGCCGGTGCGCCGGCCTCGACCCACCAGTGGGCGTCGACCTCGGTGTACGGGGCCGGCATGCTGGACACGAACCGCTGGCTGAGCGGGTCCGCGCAGCCCTCGACCAGGTCCGCGATGTCTCTGGCCCGAAACGGCCGAAGCCGCACCCCGTGCGCCTCGACGACTGGCGGTGCCCCGGTCATGCCAGATCCCCGGCGAGCAGCGCGGCCACCCAGGTGTCGACCCGCTCACCCCGGTGCTGGACCCCGCCCCGGGCGGTCCCCTCGAATGTGAAGCCCGCCTTCTCGGCGGCCCGCCGGGAGGCGGTGTTGCCCACGTTCGCCTTCCACTCGATCCGGGCCAGTCCCAGCGTGGTGAAACCCCAGGCGCTCAGCGCGATCAGGGCGGCCGGCAGGTGACCCCGCCCGCGGGCGGCCGGGGCGGTCATGAAGCCCACGTCCGCGAGCAGCGGGTCGGCGGGGGAGAGCCGCAGGTCCAGAGTGCCGACGTACCGGTCGTCCGGGTCGGCGATCACGAAGCAGGCGGAGTCCCCCCGGGCCCAGGCGTCCTGGGCGTAGTCCCGGTACCCCTGCGCGTCGGAGCGGTCGTACGGGTCCGGGACGGTGGTCCACCGGATCGTCTCCGGGTCCCGGCAGGTCTGCACCACGGCGTCCAGATCGTGTTCCTCCATCGGTCGCAGCCGCAGCTCAGCGGCCGCCGAGGTGGCGAACAGGGTCGGCTGTGGGCGGCCGAAGACGGCGGCCCGGCGGGCGACCAGGGTGCCGGGGCCGGCCGGCCCGGTCGATCCGGGTTCGGGCACCTCGCCGGGCAGCAGCGAGCCGATCCAGCCGTCCGAGCCGCCGTCCGGCGCCGGGTTCGCCTGCCGCAGCCGGCCGTCGATCCGGAACCCGGCCCGGAGCGCGACCAGCCGGGAGGCGTGGTTACCCACCTCGGCCTGCCAGAGCAGCCGGCGCAGCCCCAGCTTCTCGAAGGACCAGCGGGCGACCGCCCGGGTGGCCCGGACGGTCACGCCCCGGCCGCGCGCCCACGGGGCCGTCCAGTAGCCGATCTCACCGGTGCCGGCACGGTCGATGGAGATCAGCCCGCACGAGCCGAGCAGGTCGCCGGTGGCCGCGTCGCAGACCGCGAACGGCGCCCCGGTGCCGTCCGCCCAGGCTTGCGCGCTCAGCTCCGTGACGAAACCGCGGGCGTGTTCGCGAAGGTATGGGCGCGGTACGGTGGTCCAACGCTGAATGTCCCGATCCTGGCAGGCGCGGTGTACGCCGTCGGCGTCCGCCTCCCGCCAGGGTCGCAGCAGCACGCCGTCCTCGACGATCTCCACAGGCTCCACCCGTGCATCGTGCCGGAACGTTCGCCGAAGGCGTAACCGGATTACGTCCCGGGCGGACCCCGTGCGCGAATTATGTCGGGTTCGGCGGGGTGGACCGCCGCCACCAGTGACCATCGCGCCGATGGAGCGCCTACGATGGTTCGAGACTGTCTAGGGGAGCGTTGATCCGTGTCGATTCTGGAAAAGGTCCTTAATGCGGGCGAGGGCCGCATGGTGCGCCGGCTCAAGGCCATCGCCGCCGCCGTCAGCTCGATCGAGGACGACTACGTCAACCTCACCGACGAGGAACTGCGCGGTATGACCGAGCAGTTCCGGGAGCGGCTCGCCGACGGTGAGACCCTCGACGACCTGCTGCCGGAGGCGTTCGCGGTGGCCCGCGAGGCGGCCGCCCGGGTGCTCGGCCAGCGGCCGTACGACGTCCAGGTGATGGGCGGCGCCGCGCTGCACTTCGGCAACATCGCCGAGATGAAGACCGGTGAGGGCAAGACGCTGACCTCGGTCATGGCCGTCTACCTCAACGCGCTCTCCGGCGACGGCGTGCACGTGGTCACCGTCAACGACTACCTCGCCCAGCGCGACGCGGCCTGGATGGGTCGCGTGCACGAGTTCCTCGGGCTGACCGTCGGCGTGGTGCTGCCCAACCGGCCGGCCAGCGAGCACAAGGCCGCCTACGAGTGCGACATCACGTACGGCACCAACAACGAGTTCGGCTTCGACTACCTGCGCGACAACATGGCCTGGTCGAAGGACGAGCTGGTGCAGCGCGGGCACAACTTCGCGGTGGTCGACGAGGTCGACTCCATCCTCATCGACGAGGCGCGCACCCCGCTGATCATCTCCGGCCCGGCCGAGCACTCCGCCCGCTGGTACGGCGAGTTCGCCGGCGTCGTGGCCCGGCTCCAGCCCGGCACGGACGGCGAGGGCGACTACGAGGTCGACCACTCCAAGCGCACCATCGCGGTCACCGAGCGCGGCGTCGCCAAGGTCGAGGACCGGCTCGGCATCGACAACCTGTACGAGTCGGTGAACACCCCGCTGGTCGGCTACCTCAACAACGCCATCAAGGCCAAGGAGCTCTACAAGCGCGACAAGGACTACATCATCAGCGACGGTGAGGTCCTGATCGTCGACGAGTTCACCGGGCGCATCCTGCACGGCCGTCGCTACAACGAGGGCATGCACCAGGCGATCGAGGCCAAGGAGGGGGTGGAGATCAAGCAGGAGAACCAGACCCTGGCCACCATCACCCTCCAGAACTACTTCCGCCTCTACAACAAGCTGTCCGGGATGACCGGTACGGCGCAGACCGAGGCGAGCGAGTTCAACAAGGTCTACAAGGTCGGCGTCGTGAGCATTCCGACCCACCGCCCGATGGTTCGCGAGGACCGGCCGGACGTCATCTACAAGACGGAGAAGGCCAAGTTCAACGCCGTCATCGAGGACATCGCCGAGCGGCACCAGATGGGCCAGCCGGTGCTGGTCGGCACCGTCTCGGTGGAAAACTCGGAGATCCTCTCCCAGCTGCTGCGCCGCCGGGGCATCCCGCACAACGTGCTGAACGCCAAGTTCCACGCCCGGGAGGCCGAGATCGTCGCCCAGGCCGGGCGTAAGGGCGCGGTCACCGTGGCCACCAACATGGCCGGCCGCGGCACCGACATCCTGCTCGGCGGCAACCCCGAGTTCCTCGCGGCGAACGAGCTGCGCCAGCGCGGTCTCGACCCGCTGGAGAACGAGGAGGACTACGCCAAGGCGATGGAGGAGGTCCTGCCCACCTGGAAGCAGGCCTGCGACGCCGAGGCGGACGAGGTCGCCGCCGCCGGTGGCCTGTACGTGCTGGGCACCGAGCGGCACGAGTCCCGGCGGATCGACAACCAGCTGCGCGGTCGCGCCGGCCGGCAGGGCGACCCGGGCGAGTCCCGCTTCTACCTGTCCCTGCAGGACGAGCTGATGCGACGCTTCCGGGCCGGCGCGGTCGAGGCGGTGATGGAGCGCTTCAACATCCCCGAGGACGTGCCCATCGAGTCGAAGATGGTCACCCGTCAGATCAAGAGCGCCCAGGCCCAGATCGAGGGTCAGAACGCCGAGATCCGCAAGAACGTTCTGAAGTACGACGAGGTGCTCAACAAGCAGCGCCAGGTCGTCTACGCCGAGCGGCTGCGGGTGCTCAACGGTGAGGACCTCTCCGACCAGGTCCGCAACATGATCGACGACACCGTCGAGGCGTACGTGCGGGGCGCCACCTCCGAGGGCTACGGCGAGGACTGGGACCTCGAGCAGCTCTGGTCCAGCCTCAAGCAGCTCTACCCGGTCGGCGTGACGATCGAGGAGCTGGAGGAGGAGGCCGGCGGTTCACGGGCCGGCATGGACGCCGACTTCCTGGTCGCCCGCCTCAAGGAGGACGCGAACGCCGCGTACGACCGCCGCGAGGAGCAGCTCGGCACCGAGGGAGTGCGCCAGCTCGAGCGGATGGTGCTGCTCCAGGTGATCGACCGCAAGTGGCGCGAGCACCTCTACGAGATGGACTACCTCCAGGAGGGCATCAACCTCCGGGCGTACGCCCAGCGCGACCCGGTGGTGGAGTACCAGCGCGAGGGCTTCGACATGTTCGCCACCATGATGGAGGGCATCAAGGAGGAGACCGTCGGCTTCCTCTACAACGTGGACGTCCAGGTCAACGAGCCGGAGCCGGCCGCCGACTCGGAAGAGGTCACGCTGCTCGACAAGCCGGTGGAGATCCGGGCCAAGGGTCTCAACCGCTCGCCGCAGCGGCAGGGTCTGCAGTATTCGGCTCCGACCATCGACGGTGAAGCCAGCCCCGGCGCCGTCAACGTCGAACAGGAGCAGCAGCAGGCACCGGCGCTCGGTGTGGGCCGGCCGGTCCAGAGTGCGCCGGCAGCCCCCGGGCGGAGCGCGCCGTCGGCCCCGCAGCGGCCGGCCTCCGGGCTGCGTGGCCCGACGCTTCCGACCGCCGGGTCCCGACGTCCGGTCCCCAACCAGGCCGACGCCGGCAACGGCCCGTCCCGCAACGCGCCGTGCCCGTGTGGCTCGGGCCGCAAGTACAAGCGCTGCCACGGCGCCCCCAACGGCGGCAACTGACCGACCGCACGTCCCGATGGGCCCTGGCCGACGAGGCCGGGGCCCATCGGCGTCTCCACCCCCGCATCCCGCCACCGACGCCCGTGGCCGGGTGGCCGTGGCTGAGGGGCCGGGTCGCCCGTGGCCGCGCGGCTCGTGGCCTGCGGCGGGGTGGCGGGGTGGCGGGGTGGCGGGAGATCATCTCGGCTTCCTGGAAGTCGGGGTGTCAGCGCCAGGTTGATACCGCGACTTCCTGGAAGTTGAGTCGATCAACGCAGAGCAAGCGGCGGGTTGTCAGAGGACGTGCAGGGCTGTGCACAGCCAGCGGCCTCGCCGGTGTTCCAGGCGTAGCGCCATGGCCCAGGCCCGGCCACCGGCGCCGCTCACCACGGCAGCCGCTTCCACAGCGGCTTCCCGAGGCTCGCACACCCGCATCCGGAGCAGCCGCAGAGCCGGCCGGGTTGCCCGACGGCGAGCCGGCCCGGCCCGCCCGGTCGCCCGGGCGAGTTCGGTGAGCAGTTCGACGGCCCGGCCCGGGTCGAGCAGCGGGCGTACCTGGGCCGGCGAGCGGTAGCCGTTGACCACCTCCAGGCAGGTGCCGACGAAGCGGTGTGCGGCCCGGGTCGCCTCGGGCGCGGTCGCCGGTGGGAGTGGCGCACCCGGGTGGCTGGCCGGCCGCGAAGGCGTACGGCGTGGGGTCGCGCGACGCTCCGCCGGCCGGACCGGATCCGGTCGTGTCGAGGCGAACAGGTCGAGGGCGAGCTGGCCGTGGGTCGGCCCCGGCCAGTACGTCTCGTCCGGGTACGGCGGATCGATGGGCGGGACGGGGCGCAGGCGCACAGGTGGCCGGGAGGGACCGGGTCGCCGCTCGCTCATCGCTGCTCCCTTTGATCTTGCGTTTGCCTTCGTTTGCCTCCGACTGACTCGATTCTGCGCGACAGAACGGCCTCGGTCAATGCCTGCGGCGACGGACGCGTCGCCCACGGGCATGATCCACTCGGGTTCGCCGACATCGCGGTATCCCGGCGGGCCGGACAGCCCCATTTCGGCGATACGGAGTGGATCACGCGGGTCGGGGCCCGCAGGTGGCACGCGTGTCGGGCGGTGCTGCCCGGACCTACTCCGGGTCGCGGTCGATGAGGGGGTTACCGCGTACCCAGTCGGCGGTTTCGGCGTACTTCTGCGCGATGTACTCCTCCAGCCGGGCACGCTCGACCCGCCACTGACCGCGTCCGCCGATCTTGATCGCCGGCAGTTCCCCGCTGCGGACCATGTGGTAGACCTGCGAGTCCGACACGTTCAGCTCGGCGGCCACGTCGGAGAGCAGCAGGAACCTCGGCTCCACGAAAACTCCCGGGGTTGACGTCGTTTGCATCAGTTTGCCATCGGTAGGGCTCACCGCCCAGCATCCCCGGCCCGGCGGCGGGCCAACCGGCGCCGGACACACCGGCGGGAAACTTCCACCGGCCGGAGGCGGGGTGTATGACGGTCACGGCGTGCGGCATGATCTGCGCCCGTGCCGGCTGCCGCCGGCACAGGACCGAGCGGGGAGACGACCGGTGACCGACGAGCTTGTCCGGGTGTACGTGCCGGCGACCGTACCCATGCTGACCCGCCTGCGCGAGCAGGGGCTGACCGCCGACCGGGCGCACGCGGTGACGCCCGCGCTGCGCGAGTGGTACGCCGAGGGTGACGAGGAGGAGTTGGAGTACGTCGCGTTCACCCGGGCTGCCCAGGACGCGCTGCACCTGCTCAGGGCCGATCCGGCCGCGCCCCGCCGCCGCGTGGTCGTCTCGGTCGACCTGCCGTCCGCCGCGCTCGGCCGTGGCGATGGTGAGCTGGGGTCCAGCTTGGTGACGTTGGCCGACACCGTGCCGGTGGGGGCCGTCGCGGCGATCCACGTGGACGGCGCGGACGCCGTCGAGGAGGTCGCCGCCGCGGCCGACGTGGTGGCCGAGGCCGCTGCCGGCGACCCGGACGCCCAGTTCACCGTCGACGGGGCCGAGGATCACGAGCTGGAATGGTACGACGTGACCGAGCTGGACCTGCTGCTCCGCGCCACCGACTGAGCCAGCAGCAAACAGCGGGCCGCCCGCGCTCAGGCGACCGGCCAGCGCTCAGCAGGCCGGCAGCGAACAGGCGAGCCGGTAGCGGTCACCGGGCCGGGTCGGCGTCGACGGCGTCGTGAGCGGTCGTGTCCGCCTCGTCCTCGTCCTCGTCCTCGTCGGTGTCGGTCTCGTTCCTGGCTGTCGGCGGCGTGGTGCCGGGACCGTCGGCCACGGCCGGGTCGTCGTCGGTGTGCGCCGGGCCGAGCGTGCGGCCGAACGCGATGAGCGCGGTCAGCGCCCCCACGAAGAGCATCCAGATGCCGTTGTCCACCCGCGAGGTGCCCAGCGACGTCTGCGCCACCGCGTCCGCCTCGCTGAGCGCGCTGGCCAGGTCCAGCAGCGACCGGCCGCCGATCCGGATGATCACCTCGGCGAGCAGCAGGAGCAGGCCCGGCCCGGCGCCGGCGAGCAGGTAGGCCGGCCAGCGCAGCGCGGGCGTCTGCGGATCGCGCCGCAGGGCTCGCCGCCGCGCCCAGGTGAGGTAGCCGAAGGCGAGCAGCCCGGCCAGCAGACCGGCGATGAGCGACTCGGTGCGCGACACCCACTTGGCCGCGTCGACAAGCGACTGCTGGCTGTCGCCCGCGCCGAACAGGTCGAACAGCGGGTCCCGGGCACGACTGAACGCCACCACGAAGACCAGCGCGCCCAGCGCGGCGGTCACCACCGCACCGACCGCCGGGGCCGTTCGCGCGCCGGCGATCGCCCCGCCGATGATCGCGGCGGCCGCCGTCGTCCCGGCGATCACGTTGGTGGTCGAGGTGTCGAAGTAGGTGAGGTTGATCGCCAGCGCGGCGATCAGCCCGACCACCATGCCCGCGCCGATCGCACCGACGAAGCGCAGGGTCGCCCCGTCGCCGTACCGCCGGGTCAGCAGGTTGCCGCCGGCCAGGGCGGTGGCGGCCCCGGCCACCAGCGCGGCCGAGATCACACCGGGCAGGGCGAACGCGGAGAGGCTGATCGCGGTGATGCCGGCCGCCGCCGAGGTGATGGCCTCCCGGGTCGACCAGAGCATGGCGGCCAGCCAGCCGAGCGCCAGCAGCGCGAGCACGGCCGCGCCGGGCGCGAACACCGGTCGGCCGCCGGGGGAGGCCGCGTCGACCGCCGGCTGGTCCGACTCCGCGGCTGGGACGCGGCCGGGCTGCTTGGTCATCGTCTCCCCTTCGAGGCGCCAGGTCACCGACCATTCAGGGTACGCGGACCGCCGCGACCCCCACCGAACGAGCCACACCCCACGGCTACGCCCAGCCAACACAGCCGAGCCATCACGGAGAAGTCGAGTGGCATCAAACTGCCCCGGGGACGGCTGCAGCTCCGCAAGACGGTCGGCGCGTCGAGGCGTACCCCCGAAGGAACCGCGACGGAGGCGCGGACCGCGACCAACGTCGGGGCTGGGGCGAGCGTCCCCGGCGGAGGGATCAAGCCTGACCGCCCGGAGCCGGGGACGGTCGCCCCAGCCCCGCCACCGCGAGCGGTAAGGGGAGCAGGCCCAGTCGGTCCTTCGCGATCGGGTGACGGCGGCAGCAGTGCCAGCACCTTCGCGTGAAACAATCGCGGGAGGTCCCGCCGCTGCTCGGCCCTCCCGCGCGGCGTCCGGTGTCCGGCCGTCCGGTCGGTGCCCGCGGGTCCGGTTTCGCCACCGCTGTCGAGATCGCCAGGAGCCTTGATGGATGCCGTGTTCTCCGTACCCGAGCCGCGCAACGAGCCGGTTCGCAACTACGAGCCGGGCAGCGGAGACCGGGACCGGCTCCAGCGGCGGCTGACCGAGCTGGCCGCCGAGCGCATCGACCTGCCGATGACCATCGGCGGCGAGCAGCGGATGGCGGCCGGCGACCCGATCAACGTGGTGCAGCCGCACAAGCACGCCCACGTGCTCGGCGTGACCGCACACGCCACCCACGACGATGCCCGCGCCGCGATCAAGGCAGCCAAGGATGCCGCCCCGATGTGGCGGGCGCTGCCGTTCGAGGAGCGCGCCGCGATCTTCCTGCGCGCCGCCGAGCTGCTCGCCGGCCCCTGGCGGGACACCCTCAACGCCGCCACCATGCTCGGCCAGTCGAAGACCGCGATCCAGGCGGAGATCGACGCCGCCTGCGAGTTCATCGACTTCCTCCGGTTCAACGTGCACTTCGCCCGCCGCCTGCTCGAGGAGCAGCCCGCGTCCTCGCCGGGCGTCTGGAACCGCTTCGACCACCGCCCGCTGGAGGGCTTCGTCTACGCGGTCACCCCGTTCAACTTCACGGCCATCGCCGGCAACCTGCCGTCGGCGCCGGCGCTGCTGGGCAACACGGTGATCTGGAAGCCGGGCCCCACCCAGCAGTTCGCCGCGCACTTCACCATGCGGCTGTTCGAGGCCGCCGGCCTGCCGCCCGGCGTGATCAACATGGTCACCGGTCGGGGCGAGGAGGTCTCCGACGTGGTGCTCGCCGACCCGGATCTGGCCGGCATCCACTTCACCGGCTCGACCAAGGTCTTCCAGCAGTTGTGGCGGACCGTCGGCGACAACATCTCCCGCTACCGGGGCTACCCGCGGCTGGTGGGCGAGACCGGTGGCAAGGACTTCGTGGTCGCGCACACCAGCGCCGACGTGGACGCCCTGCACACCGCGCTGATCCGCGGCGCGTACGAGTACCAGGGCCAGAAGTGCTCGGCGGCCTCGCGGGCGTACGTGCCGCGTTCGCTCTGGGAGGGTGGCCTGCGGGACCGCCTGGCCGCCACCGCCGACTCGCTGACCTACGGCGACGTCACCGACTTCAGCAACTTCGGCGGCGCGGTGATCGACGACAAGGCGTTCGCCCGGCACACCGCGGCGCTGGAGTTGATCGCCGGTGACGACACCTGCCGGGTGCTCGCCGGCGGCACGGCCGACGACTCGGTCGGATACTTCGTCCGGCCGACGCTCTTCGAGTGCTCCGACGCCGCCCACGAGACGTTCACCACCGAGTACTTCGGGCCGATCCTGGGCGTGCACGTGTTCGACGACGCGCGCTTCGACGAGGTGGTCACGCAGGCCGAGTCGATCGCCCCGTACGCGCTGACGGGGTCGGTGTTCGCCACCGACCGCCGGGTGATCGATTCGGTCGGCGAGCGCATGCGCTACGCGGCCGGCAACTTCTACATCAACGACAAGCCGACCGGCGCGGTGGTCGGGCAGCAGCCGTTCGGCGGCGCGCGGGCCAGCGGCACCAACGACAAGGCGGGCTCCTGGCTCAACCTGGTTCGCTGGGTTTCGCCGCGGACGATCAAGGAGACCTTCGTGCCGCCGACCGACCACACGTACCCCCACATGGGCTGACCTGCGGCGACCCGCTGGCGGCGTGCGCAGCGCCGCCAGCGGTCGGCCGAGGGGCCGCAATCCATCGATAGTCCTCAACGGACAGTCTGCCGCCGACAGTGCACATAGGAAGTCCTGTCGGGTGGCAAACTGCCAAATCCTGGACGCCGGCAGCGCAAAGTGGCAGCGTAACGGCCATGGCGGAATCCGGAGTCAACCCCACGGCGGCGGCCCTGCTCGGGCTGCTCCACGAGGGTCCCATGACAGGCGGCCAGTTGATGGCTGCCGCAGAGCGCCGACTGGCGCCCTACTGGTCGATGACCCGCAGTCAGGTCTACCGCGAGTTGCCGGTGCTGGCCGAGCGGGGGTACGTGCGGCTCGGCAAGCCGGGCCCACGAATGAGCCAGCCGTACGCGCTCACCGCAAGCGGGAAACGGACATTTTCCCGCTGGCTGGCGGAGAACCCGGGGCGGGACACCATCCGCAACCCGATCGCGCTCCGGATGGCCTTCGGCAACCTGCACTCGTCCAGCCAGCTCAAGAGCCTGTACGCCTCGGCCAACGAATACCACACCGAGGCCCTCGCTCAGGTACGCGAACAGGTCAAGAACGCCAAACGGGACGGCGAGACGTACGACGCCAGCGCGCTGGAGTTCGCCGTCGCCTACCACCGGGCGGCCCTGTCGTGGCTGAAGTCCGCCCCCGTCGGGTGATCTCCGGCGGGTTCGCCGACACGGAACGAGCTGTGCTGCTCCCGGCACAGTACGCTTGTCTGTCGTGACCGCTGCCGATTACGCCGAACAGCTCAAGGAACTCGACGCGACCCTGCGCAACATCGAGGCCGTCCTCAATCTGGACCGGCTGCACGAGGACAAGGCCCGCCTGGAGCAGGAGGCGTCCGCCCCCGATCTGTGGGACGACCAGGCCAAGGCGCAGCAGGTGACCTCGCAGCTGTCGTACGTCAACGGCGAGATCAGCAAGCTGGGCAGTCTGCGCTCCCAGCTCGACGACGCCCGGGTGCTGCTGGAGTTGGCCGAGGCCGAGTCCGACCCGGGTGTGCTGACCGAGGTCGAGACGGAGATCACCGGCCTGACCAAATCCATCCAGGAGATGGAGGTCCGCACCCTGCTCTCCGGCGAGTACGACTCCCGGGAGGCGCTGGTCGCCATCCGGGCCGGCGCCGGCGGCGTGGACGCGGCGGACTTCGCCGAGATGCTGCTGCGGATGTACCTGCGCTGGGCCGAGCGGCACGGCTACCCGACCGAGGTCTACGAGACCTCGTACGCCGAGGAGGCGGGCCTGAAGTCGGCCACCTTCGCGGTCAAGGTGCCCTACGCGTACGGCACGCTCAGCGTCGAATCGGGCACCCACCGGCTGGTCCGGATCAGCCCGTTCGACAACCAGGGTCGCCGGCAGACCAGCTTCGCGGGCGTGGAGGTGCTGCCGGTGACCGAGCAGACCGACCACATCGACATCCCGGAGAACGAGGTACGCGTCGACGTCTACCGTTCCTCGGGGCCGGGTGGGCAGAGCGTCAACACCACCGACTCGGCGGTCCGGCTCACGCACATCCCGACCGGCATCGTGGTGACCTGCCAGAACGAGAAGTCCCAGCTGCAGAACAAGGCCTCCGCGCTGCGGGTGCTCCAGGCCCGGCTGCTGGAGCGCAAGCGCCAGGAGGAGCAGGCCAAGCTGGAGGGCCTGAAGGAGAACGCGGCCGGTTCGTGGGGCGACCAGATGCGCTCCTACGTCCTGCACCCGTATCAGATGGTGAAGGATCTCCGAACCGAGCAGGAGACCGGCAATCCGAGCGCGGTCTTCGACGGCGAGTTGGACGGTTTCATCGAGGCCGGCATCCGTTGGCGTAAGCAGCGGCAGCTCGCCGGCGACGGTGCGTGACGACTCGCGGGCGGAGCGCTTCGTCGATCTCCAGGTGAGGGCCTGATTCGACGACGCGCGCCGCTTCTGCGGGGCGTGGGGCTTGGCTCAGTTGTTACACCGCGTAGACTCACCACCCGTGATTCAGCTTGAGCAAGTGACGAAGACGTACCCGAAGGCGTCCCGGCCTTCGCTCGACAACGTGTCCGTCTCGATCGAGAAGGGCGAGTTCGTCTTCTTCATCGGTCCATCCGGCTCCGGCAAGTCCACAATCATCAAGATGCTGCTGCACGAGGTCACCCCCAACAAGGGGCGGGTCCTCGTCAACAGCAAGGACGTCACGTCGATGCGCTCCTGGAAGCGACCCCACTTCCGGCGTTCGATCGGCTGCGTCTTCCAGGACTTCCGGCTGCTGCCGAACCGCACCGCGTACGAGAACGTGGCGTTCGCCCTTGAGGTGATCGGCAAGACCAAGGCGGTTGCCCGCCGGGTCGTGCCGGAGGTGCTGGAGTTGGTCGGGCTCGGTGGCAAGGAGCACCGCTATCCGCACGAGCTCTCCGGTGGTGAGCAGCAGCGGGTCGCCGTCGCCCGGGCGTTCGTGAACCGTCCGCTGATCCTGCTGGCGGACGAGCCCACCGGAAACCTGGACCCGGACACCTCGATCGAGATCATGCGCCTGCTGGACCGGATCAACCGCACCGGCACGACCGTCGTGATGGTCACCCACGACTCCAACATCGTGAACCAGATGCGCCGCCGCGTCATCGAGATCGAGAGCGGTCGCATCGTGCGTGACCAGGCCCGCGGCGTCTACGGGTGAGCCGGCGCTCCGCCCCTGCGCAGCCTGACGACGAACACCTCATGCCGGAGACCCGGAGGAAATCCCGATGCGCGTGAAATACGTCCTGTCCGAGGTACTGGTCGGACTGTGGCGCAACGTGACCATGACCATCGCGATGATCATCACGATGGCGGTCTCGCTGACCATGCTCGGCGCCAGCGGTCTCATGTACCGCCAGGTTGACGACATGAAGGACCTCTACTACAAGAACATCGAGGTCTCGATCTTCCTGAGTCAGGAGGTGAGCGAGCAGCAGCGCACCGACCTGGACGCCAAGCTGAAGGCCGACCCCCTGGTCAAGGACGTCATCTACGTCAACAAGGACGAGGCGTACAAGAAGTTCCAGGAGATGTACCAGGACGCGCCGGACCTGGTGAACGCGGTCAAGCCGGACCAGCTGCCGGAGTCGTTCCGGCTCAAGCTGAACAACCCGGAGCAGTACAAGAACATCTACGACCAGTACAAGGACACCGAGGGTGTCGACGAGATCGTCGACCAGAGTCGACTGCTGGACAAGATCTTCGACGTCCTCACCGCGATCCAGAACATCGCCCTGGCCGCCGCGATCGTGATGGCCATCGCCGCACTGCTCCTGGTGGCCAACACCATCCAGGTCGCCGCGTACAGCAAGCGGCGTGAGGTGGCGGTCATGAAGCTGGTCGGCGCGTCCAACTGGTTCATCCAGGCGCCGTTCGTGCTGGAGGCCGTGGTGGCCGGCCTGATCGGCTCACTGCTCGGCCTGGTGGCCCTGGTCGCGGCGAAGTATCTGCTCTTCGACGGGTCGCTCAAGGCGTTGCAGGGCCTGCTGTCGCCGATCAGCTGGGGTGACATCCTGTTCATCTTCCCGCTGATGGCCGGCGTCGGTGGCCTCGTCAGCGCCGCCACCGCCTGGATCACCCTGCGCTTCTACCTGCGGGTCTAGGCAGCGTACGGGTCGTCCCGTCGTCACTCGGGGACCCTCCCGCGGCCGGAATAAACGGCGCGGGAGGGTCCTTGTCATTCGGGTAGCATGATCGGTTGTCCGGCCGGGGTGAGCCCGGCGACGGACGTTTCCGGGAGAGGGGGTGGCGCCGATGCCACGGGAAAAGGGGCGCAAGGTGGTCGCCTCCAACAAGAAGGCCCGCCACGACTACGCGATCCTCGACACGTACGAGGCGGGCATGGCGCTGACCGGCACCGAGGTCAAGTCGCTGCGGGCCGGGCGGGCGTCGCTGGTCGACGCGTTCGCCCAGGAGCGCGACGGCGAGTTGTACCTGCACGCGATGCACATCCCGGAGTACACCCAGGGCACCTGGACCAACCACGAGCCCCGGCGTACGCGCAAGCTGCTGCTCAACCGGGGCGAGATCGACAAGCTCGTCGGCAAGACCCGCGAGGGTGGTCTGACCATCGTCCCGTTGCAGGTCTACTTCTCCGACGGCTGGGCCAAGGTCGAGATCGCCCTGGCCAAGGGCAAGAAGTCGTACGACAAGCGCCAGGACCTCGCCAAGCGCGACGCGGACCGGGAGATCGCCCGGGTGTCCGGTCGACGTGGCAAGGGAATGGGCGACTGATTCATCCCTTTTGTCCGGGTCGGCGCGCCGACCCGGGGCTCGGGATGAAACCCGTTGCGGCAGGCGTTAGTCTTGTCAGTGCCGCCGCAAAGGCGGCCTGTCGAGGGGGTGACTGGTTTCGACTTCGTACGCAGCGACAGGGGAAGCGAGCCGAGGAAGCCGACGTCGTCTCGAGAATCGGTCGTCGGAAACTTATAAGCGCCAAGAACAATCGCGCTGACTTCGCTCTCGCCGCCTGAGGCGAGTAGCTAAGTCTGTCGGCCTGGGAACGCCTTCGTCCCAGTAGCCGGCATCAGCTAGAAGGCTGGCCAATCGGACCCGGTCGCGGGGTCCGTGCGGCGAGATCAATCAGCGACTGGGCCCGTCACACCAACTTGCTCGCGTGAGCGGTGGGGCCGAGTAGAGGCACAGCGAGCTGCGCTCGGAGAAGCCCTGACAAACCGGCGAAGGACCCGGGTTCGATTCCCGGCACCTCCACCACCTCGAAAGGATGCGCCCCGGCCCACCGGCCGGGGCGCATCGTCGTATCCGCCGGGCGACCTCGGAAGCCGAGGCGGTTGATCCACTCCACATCGCCGACCTGCGGGTGTCCAGACGTCCGGGACACCGCCACATCGGCGACCTGGAGTGGATCACCGCGCGCTGGGCCGCCGCGCTGGGCTGCCTGCCGCGCTGGGCTGCCTGCCGCGCTGGGCTGCCCGCCGCCCCGCGACACCGACGCCGGGCACTGCGGGCGGGTCGGCGCCGCCTACGCTGCCGCTGTGACGAACCAGCAGCTGCGCCTGTCTGTCGGCGCGTCAGCCGGCCAGCGCACGGTCGCGGTGGTGACGGGGGTCCTCGTCGCGGCGATCGGTGCGGCGTTCGTGCTGGTGCCCCTGCTCGCCGGCGGGCTGGTGCGCCGCCTCACCGGCCCGGGAGACGGGTTCGCTTCCTACGAGGAGGCCCGCGATCTGCCGCCGGGAATGCTGCCGCCCGCGCTGCGGGAGTCCGCGAGCGGCTCGGGAGGGCCCGGACCGTTCCTCGGGCTGTGCGGGCTGCCGTTCGTCCTGCTCGGCGTCTACCTGGTGCTGCGGGTGCTGCGTACGGCCGCCTGGCTGGACGGCAGCCGGGTGCGGGTGCGGGGCGCCATCCGCAGTCGTACCGTCGATCTCGCCATCGCCCGCGTCGACTCCCGTTCCCGTGGGGAGGTGGGGGCCGACCCGTCGGCTCGTGCGGGTCGGTCGCCGGGAATCGTCGTCACCGATCGGGCCAGTGGGCATCGGGTCACCATCCCGCTGCGGGGGATGGGTCTGCCCGTCCTGCCGCCGTCCGAGCTGCGCGCGCTCGCCGACGCGTTCGCGGCAGGTCGACCCGGTGCGGAGCCCAGTGACGAGGCCCGCGCCGTCGCCGCCGATCTGCGGCGTCTGGCGGACGCCTGAGCGGCCCGCTGACGGCGGTGTCCGACGTCCCGGTGGGGCCGGTGTTACCAGTGGGACGGATGAGCAGGAAACGCCTCTGGACAGGGCGAACGGGCGGGTTCACCATCACGGTATGGGATAGCAGCCCCGCGCGGGAGGTGCCATGGTCACCGGTGGAGTCCAGCAGCCGTCAGTCACCGCCCCGCCGTCCGCCGCCCGCACGCATCCGGCCGGGCTCCCCGGTGAACCGGGGCCCGCCGGGCTCGCCGGCGACCTGCACGCCCTGGCCCGTGCCGTCGCGGTCGCCACGACCGAGCCGCGCTGGCGCGAGATCGTGCTGCTCCGCCTGCGTCCGGTCGGGCAGGGCTTCGCCGAGCACGTACGGGTCACCGAAGGGCCGGCCGGCCTCTATCGGGAGCTGCTCATCCACTCACCGCGCCTCGACCACGGGATCCGGCTGCTGACCCGGGAGCACACCGCGATCGTCGCCGCGATCCTGGCCGTGCAGCGGGTCGCCGAGCGGTCCGAGGCCGGCCCCGACGAGCTGCGCCGCCGGGCGGGGCACCTGCTGCGGACGCTGGCCCGGCATCGGCGGCGTGGTGCCAATCTGCTCTGGCAGGCGTACCAGACGGATCTGGGCGGCGAGACCTGAGCCGGGGCGGGAACCCGCCCGGCGGCGGTCCCGTCGAACCTGGCATGCGTCGACCGGTTCTGCTGCTCGTACTGCCGCTGTTGTCCATGGTGGGCTGCGCCGCGACCGGCGCGGAGCCCGCCGCCGCGCCCACCACGACGGCGCATCGCGCATTCGACCAGCGGGCCAGCGCGGTCGCCGCGGCGTGGCGGCCCGGTCCCGGCTGGCGTGACGGCTACGTCCCCCTGCAGGGGCCGACGGTGCTCACCGGCGACCCGCGCTTCACGCCGGACACCGAGACGGCCTTCCGGTCCGGCTGGTACCGCGCCCAGGTCGCCATCCCGCCCACCCGCGTCGGTGCCGAGATCCGGTTCCCGGACGGGCGGTTGACCCTGCCGCTGGTCAGCGCGGCCGAGGCGTACCGGCAGCTCGACCGGGGTGACCCGCTGCCCTGCCCGGGGCGGCCTAAGCGGCCCGGGCTGCCGACTCCCGGCGGTCCCACCGTCGAGCCCGGGCCGGACGGCTGGGCGACCAGCACGACGGAGACAGCCTGCCTTCCGCTGACCGTCACCGGGGTGACCCTCGGTGCCGTGCCGGTCCGCACGAGTCGAGGTGAGGCGCAGGTCCCGGCCTGGCTGTTCACGGTGGAGGAGCTGGCCACCCCGGTGGCCCAGCTCGCCGTCGCGCCGACGGCCGTCACGCCCGTCCCCCCGGCGCCCACGCCGACCCAGCCACTGCCGGAGGGTCTGGTGGCCGCCCAGGACATGGTGGCGGTGGACGGCGCACGGTTGACCGTCCGGCTCGGCGTCGGTGCCTGCGACACCGACATCACCCCGGTGGTGTCGGAACGGCCGGACGTGGTCGTGGTCGGCGGCGCGGTCACCCGGTCCACCGGAGTCTGCACCGACGTGCTCAAGCTGGAGCCGGTCACCGTCACCCTGGCCGCCCCGCTGGGGGCGCGGCCGGTGCTGGACGTCTTCACCGGCGCACCGCTGACGATCGCCGCCCGGTGACGGCCGCCGGGCCTCTGCCGCTGACCGCCCGCGCGGGCTCGGTCAGAGGATCGTGGGAACGTCGGTGCTGATCGGCACCGGCAGCACCGTGGGTCCCTCGGCGCGCAGCCCGGTGGCGAGGGCGGCACCGAGCTGGTCAGGGGTCTGCACCACCTCGGTGGCGCAGCCGTAGCCGGCCGCGATGGCGGTGATGTCCAGCCCCGGCAGGTCCAGGCCGGGCACCCCGGGAGTGTCCTTGAACTCGGCGAACGCCTTGAGGATCGCGTACTGCTGATTGACCGGGACGAGGACCACCACGGGCAGTGCCAGGCGCGCGGCGGTCCACAGCGCCTGCACCGAGTAGTGGAACGAGCCGTCGCCGATCACCGCCACCACCGGCCGGCGACGCCCGGTGTCCCGCTCGGCCAGCGCCACCCCGACCGCGGCCGGCAGGCCGTAGCCGAGCCCACCGCTGGCCATCGTGAAGTACGACGCCGGCCGGGTGATGCGCAGGTGGCGGCGCAGTGCGGACAGGTTGGACGGTGACTCCTGGACCAGCACGCCGTCGGCCGGCCAGTGCGCGGCCAGCGCGGCGAACATCGCGTCGGCGCTCAGCGGCACGGTGACCTCCGGCGGCGCCGGAGCGGCCCGCGGCGTCGGCGGCTGTCGGTTGGCGGCCGGAACCAGGTCGAGCAGCGCGGCGAGAGTCAGTCCGGGGTCGCCGAGCAGGCTGTCCCCGACCGGGGCTCGGGCGGCCTCGTCCGGGTCGTCCGTCACGTGCAGCAGGCGGGCGCCCTCGGGCAGGTGGTCGCCCGGGACGTGCGGGTAGTAGCGGAACACCGGGGCGCCGACGACGAGCACGGTGTCGTGCCCCCGCAACGCTTCGGCCAGCGGCCCGATGGCGAACGGCAGGACCCCGCGGAACTGCGGGTGATCTTCCGGGAACACGGCCCGTTCCGGTGCGGGGGCCGACCAGACCGGTGCGGCCAGCCGCTCGGCCAGGGCGACGGCCGCCGGCCAACTGCCGGAGCGGTCCACGCCGGGCCCGAACACCAGCACCGGGTCGCGGCTGTCGGCCAACACCCGCGCGAACGTCTCCAACCGCTGCGGATCCGGCCCGAAGCGGGTCGCCACCGTGCGCGACGCGGGAGGCGCCTCGGCGGGCCGGGCCCAGTCGTCCATGGGCAGGGAGAGGAAGACCGGCCCGACGGGCGGTTGCACGGCTGTCGCGTACGCCCGCAGCAGCGCCGCCGGAATGTCCTGCGCGCGGACCGGCTCGTAGCTCCACTTGACGTACGGCTCGGGCAGCTCGACCGCCCGTCGGCTGGTCAGCCGGGGCTCCAGCAGCAGCATCTCCCGGGTCTGCTGGCCGGCGGTGACGATCAGGGGCGTCTTGTTGTGCCAGGCGGTGACCAGGTTGCCCATGCCGTTGCCCATTCCCGGGGCGGTGTGCAGGTTGACGTGCGCGGGCCTGCCGGCCGCCTGGGCGTACCCGTCGGCCATCGCCACCGCAGTGGCCTCCTGCAGCGCGTGGACGTAGCGGAAGTCGGCCGGAAAGTCCCGCAGGAACGGTTCCTCGGTGGAGCCGGGGTTGCCGAAGACGGTGGTCATGCCGAGGGTGCGGAGCACGTCGTACGTCGCGTCCCGGACCGTTGCCATCGTCACCTGCCTCCGTGTCGCGCGCAGGGGCCGACCGTGGCCGCCCTCCCGATCAGCCGAATCTATCGGGATGTGACGGATCTTTCGGGCGTTTCCCGGCCGTCGGGGGTCCGGCTCGCCCACCGGGCCGCGTGCGGCGCAGGTCAGGGCAGCGCGAAGGGCAGTTTGATGCCGTCCAGCGCCCGGCCGCACGCGCAGTCCTGCTCGGCGGGCAGCGCGGCCACCGCGTCCAGCAGCACGTCCCGCAGGCGCTCGGTGTTGGCCGCGAAGACCCGGAACACCTCGTCCTGGGTCACCGACTCGCCCGCCTGCACCCCGGCGTCCAGGTCGGTGATCAACGCGATGGAGGAGTAGCAGAGCGCCATCTCCCGGGCGAGCACCGCCTCCGGGTGGCCAGTCATGTTCACGACAGTGCCGCCGATCGACGCGAACCAGCGGGACTCGGCACGGGTGGAAAACCGCGGGCCCTCGACCACCACCACCGTCCCGCCGTCCACAGCCGTGACGTCCCGGCCGGCCGCCGCGGCGAGCAGGGCGTGGCGGCCCCGCGGGCAGTACGGGTCGGCGAACGGCACGTGCACCGCGCCCTCGTCGTAGTAGGTCTGCACCCGCCCGCTGGTGCGGTCGATGAGCTGGTCCGGCACCACGAACGTGCCCGGCCCCAGCTCCGGACGCAGCCCACCGACCGCGCACGGCGCCAAAACCTGGCGTACGCCGAGGGACCGCAGCGCCCACATGTTGGCCCGGTACGGGATCCGGTGCGGCGGGTACCGGTGGTCGGAACCGTGCCGGGGCAGGAACGCGACCCGCCGCCCGGCCACCTCCGCGATGGTCACCGCGTCCGAGGGTGGACCGTAAGGGGTGGCCAGCTCATGAGGGGTGCCGTCGAGGAGGGCGTAGAGGCCGGAGCCGCCGATCACCGCGAGGTCCGCCGTCGGTGCCATGGAGCCTCCGTCGCAACTGTCCGATCACCCGCCGGTCAGACCTTAGCCAGCACCGGGGACGCAGGCTATGGTGCCAGGCATGGCGTTGACAGCGCGGCTGATCCCGATGCACCGTGCGGATCCGGCGAATGACGGATCCCCGGTGCGGGCTCACGGTTGACGGGTAGGTGGGATGCAGGGAGAGGGCCAGGCGATCGGCGG
>NZ_JBEXHY010000051.1:0-37418 GCF_040608295.1 Micromonospora sp. NPDC005197
TTGTGGGGGTGGGGGGGTTGGGGCGCACTGTTTGGGGGGTGGGCGGGTGTGGTGGGGTTTTCCCGCGGCCCCGCCGCGGCGCGGTCAGTTGGGGTTGCTCGCGTGGGTCAGCGTCTCCCAGGCGACGAAGAGGTTGTTGGTGCCGGCGGGTCGCTGTTGCAGCGTGAGGGTCTGCGTGTTGGTCATGACGGTGCCCAGCCGGTTGCTCAGCGCGTTGAAGCCGACCTCGGTGACGGGGCCGAGGCCCCGGGTGAGGGTGCCGCCGCAGAGCCAGGAGGGTGCCGCCTCGCCGAGTTGGTAGCGCGAGTGCAGGCCGAGCGCCTGCCGCAGCCGCTCACCGACCTGCGGGTACAGGTCGCGGCCCTGGATGCCGGAAGTCTCCGCGACGTGCGAGATGGCGGAGATCCCGTACCCGGTGTGGACGAAGTCCCGGCAGGTCTCCTGCGCGAGGCCGGCGACGAAGGTGGACTGGCCCTGCCAGTAGCCGATGATCTCCGAGCTGGTGTCCAGGCCGCTGCCGGGCACGGTGTACGGCAACGCGCCGTCGCTGGGCAGGTAGATGAAGGCGCGGGTGCGGTTGAGGAAGCGGGTGACCGCCGCGTCGTAGGCGGCGCGGTCCTCCAGGAAGACGGCGATGCCGACGGCGGCCTCCATCATGGTCAGTTCCCAGTTCCCAGTTGCCGTTGCTGTTCGAGCCGTTGCGGACCACCGGCAGGTAGACGTTGCGCAGCATGGTGGCGAACCGGTTGGCGTTGGGCCAGCTCCCGTAGGTGTACTTGATGATCTCGGCGGCCCGGGGCCAGGTCGAGGCCGCCCAGCCGGTCTGCAGGGGTCCGTTGCTGCCGGTGTGCGAGGTGATCGTCGCCGACCAGGCGTCCATGATCTGGATCGCCTTCTGCGCGTACCGGGAGTCGCCGGTGAGGCACCAGGCGAGCGCGTGGGTGTACGCCGCGATCGCGTCCTCGCGCTCGTCCGTGCAGCCGTTGTTGGGGTTGGAGTAGGAGCCGCACTCGACGACGGCGCGGGGCGCCAGGAGTCGTACCCATTGATATCAATGTCTTCGCCGCGCCGGATGGGCTCACGGGTGCATGGCCGCGCCCTTGAGGACCTTGTCCACCACGGTGCGCGGCGCGTGCAGGGCCAGCCCCACCAGGTCGAGCTTCTCCCGGCCGACCGCCTGCACGGCGGCCCGGTTGTCCCGGTCGTTGCCGGTGGCGAACAGCTCGGACGTGAACACCGCGAGCCGCAGCCCGCGAGCGAGAGCCCGCGAGTGCGCGTTGGTCAGGGTCGCCCGGTCGCCGGCGAAGACCAGCACCGGCTGGCCGAACATCGGCAGGTACGGGGTGCCGTCCGCGTCGCGGTACTCCTCGCCCAGCAGCTCCGGCTCGGCGTGCGCGACGCCACTGACCAGAAAGGCGGTGACGTTGAGTCGCTGCCAGCCGACCAGGTCGTTGCGGAGCAGCACGGCGATCTTGGTGGGAAATCGGATCGGTTCGGTCATGGCGTCGAGCCTGCCGGTGCCGACACCCACCGGTCTTGTACGTTCTTAGCGTGGCCACCCGCCCGGCCGGCTCGCAGGTCAGCGCGTGGCGACCCGCCGTCGCCGGGGTCGCCGAGGTCTTCCACGCCCATTTCGTGGACCACGCGTACCCACGGCACGTCCACGACGTGTGGACGCTGCTGATCGTCGACGACGGCGCGGTCCGCTTCGACCTGGACCGGCACCGCCACGGCGCGCTGCGCACATCGGTCACCCTGCTGCCGCCGTACGTGCCGCACGACGGCCGGTCCGCCACACCGAACGGCTTCCGCAAACGGGTCCTGTACCTCGACACCTCGGCCCTCGCCCCCGACCTGGTCGGCCGGGCGGTGGACGAACCGGACCTGGCCGATCCGCGTCTGCGGGACCGGATCCACCACCTGCACCACGTGCTCGCCACGCCGGGTGAGGAGTTCGAGGCCGAGAGCCGACTCGCGCTCATCCTGGACCGGCTGCGCACGCAACTCCGCGGACGGGCGCCGGTCAGCACCGCGCCGGGGATGCCCGGCCTCGCCGACCGGCTACGTGAGCTGCTGGACGCCCGGACCGTCGACGGCGTCACACTGCGCGAGGCCGCCGAGCTGCTGCACGCCCACCCGACCCACCTGGTCCGGGCCTTCACACGCGCACACGGGCTGCCACCACACTCGTACCTGACCGGTCGCCGGGTCGAGCTGGCGCGTCGCCTGCTCCTCGCGGGTCAGCGCCCCGCCGAGGCCGCCACCGCCGCCGGGTTCTTCGACCAGGCGCACCTGAGCCGTCACTTCCGGCGTTTCCTGGGCGTCAGCCCGGCCCGCTACCCGGCGGCCCCCGGGCTCCGAGGCGCTGACCGCCGATGACCGCGAGCAGCCGCAGCTTCTCGTTGCTCTCCGAGCCGGGCACGGCGGTGAAGCTCGGCGGGGGTGTCGTGCATCCGGTCGAGGCTCAGAGCGCGAGGACGATGCGGCCGGCGGCGGTGCCGGAGCTCTGGCGTTCCCAGGCATCGGCGACCGAGTCGAACGGCACGATCTCGTGGTCGACGGTGAGCCGGCCGGCTGCGGCGTGCCCGGCCACCAGCGCCAGCGACGCCGCCCGATCGTCGGTCGACAGGCCGTTGTTGGTGTAGCCGACCATGCGCAGCGACCCGCCGCGCAGCACGGCCGACTCGATCGGCGCGGTCGCGTCGGCCGCGCTGCCCAGGTTGACCAGGCGGCCACCGGGGCGCAGCACCCGCAGCGCCGCCGCGGCCGGCACACCGAACACCGGATCGAGGACGAGGTCGACCGGGCCGTCGGCGCCGTCCCGCAGCCGCTCGGCCATCGACGCGACGTCGTCGTCGGGAAGCAGCGGGATCGCGACCGCCGCGCCGAGCTCCTCGGCACGGGACCGCGCCGCCGCCGAGCGGGCCACCGCGACGACCCGGCGGGCCCCGCCGAGCAGGGCCAGCTGGATGGCCGCCTGGCCGACCACACCACCGGCGCCGAGCACGACGACCTGGTTGCCGGCCGCCAGGCCACCGGCGTACGTCAGGGCGGCGTGCGCGGCGACGGCGGAGAGGCCCAGGGCCGCGAGCAGGGTCAGCGGTACGCCGGTCGGCAGCGTCACCACGTCGGCGGCGGGCACCGCGACAGTTGTCGCCATGCTGCCGTCCACCCCGGACCGCATCCCGGCCGACGTGCCGAACCAGACGGGCGTGCCGTCGACGAGACGGCCGACGCCCTGCACACCCGGCACGTACGGGGTGGCCGGCCTGCCGAAGTAGCTGGTGCCGCTGGCACAGAGCACGTCCAGCGGGGTGATCGGCACGGCCTCGACGGTGACCGTCAGCTCGCCGTCGGCCAGCTCGGGGGCCAGTCGCTCGACGACCGTCGGTGGGGCGCCGCAGGTGGTGAGCACTGCCGCGCGGATCACGTCGCGATGTCCGGGTAGGGCATCGAGAAGTGGGCCAGCCGCGCGCCGTACGACTTCTGGTACTCCAGCGGCTCGGTGTTGTCCCGCTCGAAGAGGGCGATGAAGAGCGTCAGGGTGAGGAACGGGTGCGCCCCCAACTCGAAGAGCTTCACGTGGTCGTGGGTGGCCAACGCCTCCCGCTCCGTGTCGTCGAAGCGCAGCCAGGTGCTCGCCTCGCCGGTGTGGCAGTTCAGCACCGTGTTGGCGCACTCGGCCTCCCACCAGGCGACCAGCTCGCGCGCCTCGCTGCGGTAGCGCTCAACCAGGTCGGGGTCCCGGTCGACCATGAACAGGAACTTGTTCAGCAGGTACTTGCTCACGCCGCTGCTCCGTTCGGGTACCAGGTGAAGTACGCCTCCATGGTGTGGAACAGGTCGAGGGTGTCGACGTAGTCGGCCTTCACGCCGGCGCCGGCCACACCCATCATCAGCATGAAGTCCATGAAGCCGTGGGTGGCGTTGCCGGGCGAGTGCAGGCTGTCCAGGGTGACCTCGCGTAGGCACCCGTCGAGGTCCCCGTTGGCGATCCACTCGACGGCCCGCCTGTCGAACTCCGGGTCCGGGCCGTGCGGGCCGAACTGCCGGGGGCCGCCCAGCTCCAGGGAGAGGTGACCGGTGCCGATGACGGCCACCCGCAGGTGCGACGGCCAGGACTCGACGATCTCCCGGATGGCCGCACCGAGCTGGACGAAGCGCTTCGGCTGCGGCAGCGGCGGAGCGAAGATGTTCGTGTAGATCGGCACGATCGGCAGGTCGGCCTCGGGCCGCAGCGTGATGATCGGGCAGGTGATGCTGTGGTCGATGCGCAGCTCGTTGCTGAACGCCAGGTCGAAACCGGAGTCCAGGCCCGCCCGCAGGATGTGCGCGGACAGGTCCTCCTGGCCGGTGAGCAGCATCCGCGGCAGCCCGAACTCGCGCTCCTCGTTGTACCAGTTGGCGTCGTAGAAGGGCGCCTTGCCGACCAGGAACTGCGGCATGTTGTCCAACCAGAGCTGGTGGAAGTGGTCGGAGCCGACCATCACCAGCACGTCGGGTCGGGCCCGGGTCAACGTCTCCCGGAAGGCCAGGATCTTGCGGGTCCACTCGTCGGCGAACGGTGGCCGGTCCTCGCCGGTCGCGGTGCTGGCCCGGTAGTAGAAGGGGTGGTGGGTGGAGGCGATGACCGCGACGATGGAGGCCATTCCCACTCCTTTCGGGGGCGGAAGAGGGGGAGTCAGGGTTCGTAGACGGCGTTGCGGTCCACGGTGCGGTAGATGTCCATGCCGAGCGGCCGTCGGCGCTCCTCGGCGAGGTGCCCGAGCAGCCCCGCCGCGCGGGCCAGCAGGGCGAAGCCGCGCAGCATCTCGACGGGGAGCCCGAGGTCGGCGAGCGCCGCGCCGCACACCCCGGCGCCGTTGAGCGGCAGGGTACGACCGAGCACCTGCGGGTGTACGCGGCCGATCGCCTCGAACAGCCGCAGGTGCTGGCCGTGCAGGCCCTCCTCGGTGGCGATCCGGATCAGCACGGGGGTGCGCGGGTCCTGGTCCTTGTGCACGGGGTGCCCGAGGCCGGGGACCAGCCGGCGCTCCCGCTTCGCCCGGGTGACGGCGTCGAGGGCCAGCGCGTCGTAGTCGGTCACGTCACCGGCCTGCGCGAGCGTGTCGGCGAGGAACCGTCCACAGTCCTCGGTGACGCCGAGGAAGCGGGAGCCGCCGCCGAGCAGCCCGGCGGCGAGCGCGCCCTGCAACGACTCGGGCGCGGACAGATACGTCAGTCGGGCGGCGATGGCCGTCGGGGTGAAGCCGTGGTCGGCGAGCGCCACCAGCACCGCCTCGAAGACCCGTACCTCACCGGGGGTGGGTCGGCGGCCGGCGACCAGCCAGTACGCCAGCTCGCCGAAGCCCACCGTGCCCATCAGGTCGGCGGCCAGGTCCTGCCCGAGCAGGGAGATGGTGGTCGGGTCGGAGGTGCCGATCCCGGTGGGGAAGCTCAGCTCTTCAGCCACGCGCGGATCTCCTCGCCGTGTTCGTCGAGCCCGGGCGGCGGCAGCTCGTACCGGGCCGGGGTGTCGGAGAAGGTGATCGGGTTGCGGACGCCGGGCACGGCGCCGACGGTGACGACCGGGTCGAGCCCAAGCTCCTCGGCGAGGGCCACGCCGCCGTCGATGGTGTTGATCGGCGCGCAGGGGACACCGGCGGCGAGCAGGTCCCGGAACCACTCGTCCTTGGTCCGCTTGGCGAGCCGTTCGACAAGCAGGGGCCGCAGCTCCTCCCGGTTGGCGGTGCGGTCCTGGTTGCGCCCGAAACGCCTGTCGTCCGGCAGGCCGGGCAGGTCGAGCACCTGGCAGAGCTTGCGGAACTGCCCGTCGTTGCCGGCGATGACGATGAGTTCGCCGTCGGCGGTGGGCAGTGGCTCGTACGGGAAGAGGCTGGGGTGCGCGTTGCCCATCCGGAACGGGACGGCGCCGCCGGCGACGTAGCCGCTGGAGTGATTGACCAGGCCGGACAGCGCCGAGCTGAGCAGGTTGACCTCGACGTGCTGTCCGCGTCCGGTCTCTCCACGATGGTGCAGCGCGGCGAGGATGCCGATGCTCGCGTGCAGCCCCGCCATCACGTCGAAGACCGAGATCCCGGCCCGGTATGGCGAGCCGTCCGGGTCGCCGGTGAGGCTCATCAGGCCGGAGATCGCCTGCACCATCAGGTCGTAGCCGGGGAAGTCCCGCCCGGCGCCGGTGCCGAAGCCGCTGATGCTCGCGTACACGATCTTCTCGTTGTTCGCGGTGACGGTGTCGTAGTCGAGGCCGAACCGGGCGAGGCCGCCGGGCCGGAAGTTCTCGATCAGCACGTCGGCGCGGCGGGCCAGCTCCTGGGCGGCGGCCAGGTCGTCCGGCTGTTTGAGGTCCAGGGCGACCGACCGCTTGTTGCGGTTGATGCCGAGGTAGTACGTCGAAACGCCGTCGCGGGTGGGTGGCATCCAGGTGCGGGTGTCGTCGCCGCCCGGGCTCTCCACTTTGATCACCTGTGCGCCCAGGTCCGCCAGGAGCATCGTCGCGTACGGCCCGGCGAGGATCCGGGAGAAGTCCGCGACGAGCAGGCCGGCCAGCGGCCCGGTCGATTGCTGCACCATGTTTCCGCCCGTTCTACGGACACCTGTCCGCCGAGTCAGCTTGCGGCACCACGCGAGCACTGTCAACGGGCAATTCATCGCGATGAAACACGCTCTTGACACGAATCGTGGCCGGGACCACACTTGCGCCACTCGGGCTGGCCGCACAGCGGACAACAGTCCGGAAAACTCGTACCCGGAGAGGAATGGGTGGCGATGAGCGCAACCGACCGGCCGGTGATCTTCCGCAACGGCCTGGTTCTCACCATGGACGACGCCCACACGGTGCTGCCCGGCGCCGACGTGCTGGTCGTCGGCGACCGGATCGCGGAGGTCGGCGTCGGTCTCACCGCGCCCGACGACGCCCTGGAGATCGACGCGACCGACGGCATCCTCATGCCGGGCATGGTCGACACCCACCGGCACATGTGGCAGACCGCCATGCGCGGGTACGGCGCCGACTGGACGCTGACGCAGTACTTCGTCTGGTACTACCTCGAATCCGGCAAGCTGTTCCGCCCCGAGGACGTGTACGCGGGAAACCTGCTCGGCGCCATCGAGGCGATCGACGCCGGCGTGACCACCACTGTCGACTGGTCACACGGCCTGCAGACGCCCGATCACGCGGACGCGGCCGTCGACGCCCTCGAAGCGGTGCCGGGCCGGTTCGTGCTGGCCTACGGCAACATCCAGCAGGGGCCGTGGGAGTGGGCCACCTCGCCGGAGTTCCGCGACTTCCACCGCCGGCGGATCGACGGCGGCAAGCTGGCCGGCTTCCAGATGGCGTTCGACGTCACCGGCGATCCCGCGTTCCCCGAGCGGGCCGCGTTCGAGGTGGCCCGGGAGTTGGGCGCCGCGGTGACCACGCACGCCGGCGTGTGGGGCGCCACCAACGACGACGGCATCCGGCTCATGCACGAGGGCGGCTTCATGACCCCGTCGACCGTGTACGTGCACGCGGCCACGCTCACCCACGACTCGTACAACCGGATCGCCGCGACCGGCGGCTCCGTCTCCGTCTCCACCGAGAGCGAGCAGAGCGCCGGGCAGGGGTACCCGCCCACCTGGCAGCTGCGCCACCACGACATTCCGGTGTCGCTGTCGATGGACACCAGCGTGTGGTGGAGCGGTGACCTCTTCTCGGCGATGCGGAGCACGCTCGGCGCCGACCGCTCCCGTGAGCACCTGGAGGCGCACGCCAAGCAGGACACGATCACCCACTGCCACCTGCGCGCCGAGCAGGTCGTCGAGTGGGCCACCCGGGGCGGCGCCCGTGCCCTCGGCATGGACTCCACGGTCGGCGCCTTGACCCCCGGCCGGCAGGCCGACATCGTTCTGATCAAGAACGACGCCTCCCCGGTGATGTTCCCGATCCTGAACCCGCACGGTCACGTCGTCTTCCAGGCCCAGCGCGGCGACGTGCACACCGTGCTGGTGGGTGGCCGGGTCGTGAAGCGGGACGGCCGCCTCGTCGGTGTCGACCTGGCCGCCGCGCGGGCCCGGGTGGCGGCGACCATCGACCACCTGCGCGAGACGATGGGGGAGGAGGCGTGGCAGCGTGGCATGAACCCGGACGTCCCGGAGACCGCCATCCTGGAGAACCCGTACCAGTACACCGAGTGGGACGCCGGCTCGGCCCAATGGAAGCATTAGGACATGAGTGACAACGGAAGGGGCGCCGGGCCCGACTTCATCGAGGCTCTCGCCCGTGGCCTCGACGTCCTGCGCTCCTTCCGTCCCGCCTGCCCGTCGATGACGCTCAGCGAGATCGCCGCCGCCACCGGCCTGGCCCGGCCCACCGTCCGACGCATCCTCATCACGCTCGAGTCGCTGGGCTACGTCCGCGCGGTCGGCCGTGGCCACGCCCTCACCCCGCGCGTCCTGGAGCTGGGGATGGCGTACGTCAACGCGCTGAACATGTGGGACGTGGCCCGCCCGCACATGGAGAAGCTCGTCGCGCAGACCAACGAGTCGACCTCGATGGCCCAGCTCGACGGCAGCGACATCGTCTACGTCGCCCGGGTGGCCGTCCCGAAGATCGTCACGCTCGGTGTCACCATCGGCACCCGCTTCCCCGCGCCCGCGACGTCGATGGGCAAGGTGCTGCTCGCGGCGCTGCCACCGGAGACCCTGGCCGCCGTACTCGCTGAGCCGACGCGCTCCGGCATCACGCCACGCTGGCAGCCCTCGCCCGGCGAACTCGACGCGGTGCTGCGGGAGGCTCGGGCGAAGGGCTGGGCACTCGCCGACCAGGACCTGGCCCCGGGAATCCGGTCCGTCGCCACCGGCGTGCGCGACGGCGACGGGCGGGTCGTCGCGGCGATCAACGTGACCGTGCACGCGGCCGAGACCTCACTGGAGACCCTGCGCGAGGAGCACCTTCCGAGGTTGCTCCGCGCGGCGGCCGACATCGGGCACGACTGGGCGCTGACCGCCGCCGTCCCGGTGGTCACCGCCTAGCTGCGCTTCGGGTGCCCATGAGCTCCGCGGATCGTCCGGGGCAACGCCGACACCAACAGATGCCATAGTGCCGGCGATGAAGGCAGACCTGCACAGCTACTTGAAGGGCGGCCGCGACTCGCTGCTGTGGAAGCTCGACGGGCTCGGCGAATACGACATTCGGCGGCCGTTGACCCCGACCGCGACCAACCTGCTCGGTCTGGTGAAGCACTCGGCGGCCATGGAGATCCTCTACTTCGGCGTCGTGTTCGGCCGACCGTTCGAGCAGGAGCTGCCGTACATCGGCGATGGTGCGGAGACCAATGCCGACATGTGGGCGAGCGCGGATGAGACCCGCGAGGAGATCGTCGAACTGTATCGCCGCGCGATCGTCCACGCCGACACCACCATTGACGCCCTTGCGCTGGACGAGGTCGGACGCGTGCCGTGGTGGGGCGACGCAGCGGTCACGTTGCACCACGTCCTGGTCCACGTCATCGCGGAAACCCAACGGCACGCCGGCCACGCCGACATCGTGCGCGAACTCATCGACGGCGCGGCCGGGCTGCTGCCCAGCAACGACAACCTGCCCACCGGGGACGAGTCATGGTGGCTGGACCACCGCCGGCGAGTGGAGCAGGCAGCCCTCGACGCCAGCAAACTCCCACCGATGCTGCCCTAGCCGGGCGGTGGGCGCCCTGGTCCGAGCGTTCCGGGATGATGGCGGACTGCCCCCGCGACCAATCGATCATGGTGACTGAAAGTGTCGTACACCCGTTCTAGTCTCGGGTCATGGTCGAGGAGTTGGCGCAGGCAGAGGACGCGATCGCAGCCCGCGCCGACGCCGCCGCCTGGGCTCTGCCCGAGCAGGAGTTGATCGCGGCGCTCGACGCCGCGCACCGCATTGAGCAGCGCCTCGCCGCCGTGACTCTCGCCCTGGTCCGTGAGCTCGACGGCCGCGGCACGGCCCGCACCCAGGGCGCGTCGTCCACCGCGGTGTGGCTGCGCGAACGGCTGCACCTCACCATCCCGGCCGCCCGCCGGCTCGTCGATCTCGCCGCCGCCCTCGACGCCGCACCGCCCGCCGTGCGGGACGCCCTCGCGGCCGGGACGGTCACCGCCGAGCAGGCCCGCGTCATCACCGACACGATTGGCGCGGCGGCGGCGTCGGCCGGCGCCGAGGCCGCCGACAAAGCCGTCGGTGTTCTGGTGCAGTGGGCCGGGCAGTTCGACCCCACCCTGCTGCGCAAACTCGGCACCCGCATCCTCGACCACGTCGCACCCGAGGCCGCCGACGCGGTCGCCGCCGCGGCACTCAAGGCCGAGACCGACCGGGCTGCGCGCGACCGGCACCTCACCATCTCCGAACGGACCGACGGACGACTGCGGCTCAGCGGCATCCTCGACACCGAAACCGCCGGCCTGCTGCGCGCCGCCATCGACCCGCTGACCGTGCCCACCGGCCCCGACGACGCACGCAACCCCGGCCAACGGCGGCATGACGCCCTGGCCGACGTGTGCCGCCTCGCCCTGCGCACCGGCGAACTACCCGACAACGGCGGCGACCCCGCCCAGATCGTCGTCACCACCAGCTACGACGGGTTGACCCGGCAGTTGGGCAGCGGTTCCCTCGACATCGGCCCGCAACTCACCCCCGAGACGGTGCGTCGGCTCGCCTGCGACGCCGCGATCCTCCCCGCCGTCCTCGGCAGCGCCAGCCAACCACTCGACGTGGGCCGACAACGCCGCCTCATCACCGGACCCCTACGCCGCGCACTCGTCCTGCGCGACCGAGGCTGCGCCTTCCCCGGCTGCGACCGACCACCACGCTGGTGCGACGCCCACCACATCCACCACTGGGCCGACGGCGGCACCACCACCCTCCACAACGCCGTCCTCCTCTGCGGCCACCACCACCGACACCTGCACCACACCGACTGGGTGGTGCGCCTCGGCGGCGACGGCCACCCCGAATTCGTACCACCCGCCTGGCTCGACCCCGACCAGATCCCCCGCCGCAACCAGTACCACCGACGAACGTAACCACCACCACCACCGATCACCCGGAAAAGCAGGCCGACCGAGTGACGCCGATCACGTTGGTCTCCATCGCCGTGCGTCCGACCGCGAGGTCGACCGTGGTGGGTTCCTGGGGCATTCCGCCGGTCACGCCGGCGTTGTTGACGAGCACGTCGAGGCCGCGAGTGTGACGACGGTCAGCCCAACGACCTGATTGCCAGCCCCACGACCTGGTCGCCACCGCGACGACCGGCTGTAAATCCACGGCCATTCGGATGCGCGGCCGGGCGGTCACGAATCCGGCGGCAAATCGTCACCACCGGCGGTTAGTCTTCCTGCGCGCGTCGTCGTCCTGGCACGCCGCGCCCCGCGCCTGGTCGGCGCGGCTTCGCCGCCACCGCCCACCAATGGCCGGCTCAATCGACTTCAGGAGAATTTGTGACACAGCAATCCGTCGCGACATCGGACAAACTCGACGCCGCGGTGCTCAAGGTGGCCGGCGTCGTCGTCCTCGGCGCGATCATGTCGATCCTCGACGTGACGGTGGTCAGCGTGGCGCTGCCCACATTCCAGAACGAGTTCGACGCGTCCTACGCCCGCGTCGCGTGGACGATGACCGGCTACACCCTCGCCCTGGCCACCGTGATCCCGCTCAGTGGCTGGGCCGCCGACCGGTTCGGCACCAAACGGCTCTACATGGTGGCGCTGGCGCTGTTCACGATCGGGTCGGGGCTCTGCGCCACCGCCGACTCGATCGGCGAGCTGATCGGCTACCGCGTGCTGCAGGGCCTCGGCGGTGGCATGCTCATGCCGCTGGGCATGACCATCATGACCCGCGCGGCCGGGCCCCACCGGATCGGCCGGCTGATGGCCGTCCTCGGCATTCCGATGCTGCTCGGGCCGATCGGCGGCCCGATCCTCGGCGGCTGGCTGATCGACACCGCGAGCTGGCACTGGATCTTCCTGATCAACCTGCCGATCGGTGTCGTCGCGCTGATCTACGCACAGTTCGCGCTTCCGAAGGACGCGCCCGAGCCCTCCGAGTCCTTCGACTTCGTCGGCATGCTGATGCTCTCGCCGGGTCTCGCGCTGTTCCTCTACGGCGTCTCGTCGCTGCCGGAGGCGGGCACCTTCGCCGAGGCCAAGGTGTGGGCGCCGATGCTGGTCGGCGGCGCGCTGGTGGTGGCGTTCGTGCTCTACTCGTTCAAGCCCCGGCACCCGCTGCTCGATCTGCGGCTGTTCCGCAACCGCAGCCTGACCATCGCCTCGGTGACGCTGTTCGTGTTCATCATCGCGTTCATGGGCGCCGGCCTGCTGTTCCCGAGCTACTTCCTGCAGGTGCGCGGTGAGTCGACGCTGGCCGCCGGCCTGCTGATGGCCCCGCAGGGCATCGGCGCGATGCTCACCATGCCGATCGCGGGCACGCTTGCCGACCGGGTGCCGATCGGCCGTACCGTTCCGTTCGCGTTGGCGCTCATCGTCGTCGGGTTCTTCAGCTTCACCCAGGTCGACCCGCAGACCTCGTACTGGCTGCTCGGCGGGTCGCTGTTCGTGATGGGTCTGGGCATGGGCGGCACGATGATGCCGATCATGACGTCGGCGCTGCGGACGTTGCAGGCGCAGGAGGTGGCCCGCGGCTCGACGCTGGTCAACATCCTCCAGCAGATCGGCGGCTCGGTCGGCGCCGCCGTCATGTCGGTGATCCTCACCAACGAGCTCAACGGATCCCGGCCGATCCCCGGACTGGTGGACGAGAGCGGCAAGCCGATCACCGAGGCCGGGCTGGCCATCGCCTCCCAGCAGCGGCCGGAGCTGCTGCAGCAGATGCCGGTGGACCCGTCGATCATCGAGCGCGGGCTCGACTTCGCCGCGAAGTCGTTCGCCACCACGTTTTGGGTCGCGTTCGCGCTTGTCGTGCTCACGTTCATCCCGGCCGCGCTGCTGCCGCGCCGGCGTCAGCCGGCGCAGCTCGACGACCCGCAGGGCGAGCAGGTCAAGACGCCCGTCGTCATCCACTGACCGACCCGCCGCGCTCAGCGTCCCTTCCGGATGCTGAGCGCGGCGGGTACGGCGTCAGCGCAGTGGACCGTCGCCGGGTCCGTCCGGGTCCTCGACCAGGTGGATCGCCGCTTCCTCCGCGCTGGCGGCGCCCGTGTCGATCCCGTCCCAGGCGACCGAGTCGGCCTCGTCGTCCTCGCGGACGCCGGGCAGGATGAGGGGGTGGACATCGAACCGGTCGACCACTCACCCCGGCAGGTGTTCCCCTGGTCGATGCTGCGGCAGCGCTGGGAGGATCTCACCTTTCTGCACTGGGCCGTCGACCCGGCACTCGTCGCGCCGCTGCTGCCCGCCGGCACTCGTCCGGACACGCTGGACGGTGTGAGCTACGTCGGCCTGATCGGCTTCCGGATGGTCGGGCTGGGCTTCGGTCGCGGCCCGGGGGTGCCGTACTTCGGCACCTTCGCCGAGACGAACGTCCGGCTCTACTCGGTCGACGACACCGGTCGACGGGCCGTCGTGTTCCGCTCGCTCGACGCGTCCCGACTGGTGCCGGTGCTGGTGGCACGGGCGACGCTGCGTCTGCCATACCTCTGGTCGTCGATGCGGCTGGACCGCGACGGCGACCGACTCACCTACCGGTGCCGGCGTCGCTGGCCCGGCCCGGCGGGTACGACGAGCCGGATGGCGGTCCGGGTGGGGGAGCCGATCGCCGACCCCGCCCCCCTGGACCATTTCCTCACCGCCCGGTGGGGGCTGAACACCCGGGCGTACGGTCGCACGCTGCACCTGCCGAACTGGCATCCCCGCTGGCCGCTGCACCGCGCCGAGCTCCTGCACCTGGACGACGGGCTGGTCGCCGCCGCCGGGCTGCCGGCGCCGGTCGGACCGCCGGTCAGCGTGCTCTACTCGCCCGGTGTCGGGGTGCGGTTCGGCCCGCCGGTGACGCTCCGGCGGCCCGGCTGAGCGCCGGGCCGCCGGACGCTCAGTAGCGACCGCCCTCGGGGGCGGGCAGCGCGTCGAGGTCGGCCAGTTCCTCGGCGCCGAGCTGCACGTCGCCGGCCGCGCAGTTGTCCACCAGGTACTTCGGCGTCTTGGTGCCGGGGATCGGGATGACCCGGTCGCCCTGGGCGATCACCCACGCGAGCGCGACCTGCGCGGGAGTGACGCCGGCCCGGTCGGCGATCTCCCGGACCCGGGCGACGATGGCCAGGTTGGCCCGCAGCGCGTCCTGCTGAAAGCGCGGCAGGCCGCGTCGGAAGTCGTCGGCCGGCAGATCGTCGAACGACGAGAACCGGCCGGTCAGGAAACCCCGGCCCAGCGGGGAGAACGGCAGGAAGGCGATGCCGTGCGCGACGCAGTACGGCAGAACCTCGGCCAGCGGGTCCCGGGTCCACAGGGACAGCTCGGACTGCACCGACGCCACCGGGTGCACGGCCTGGGCCCGCGCGATCTGGTCCACCGTCACCTCGGACAGGCCGATCTGACGGGCCTTGCCCGCCGCGACGACCTCGGCCATCGCGCCCCAGGACTCCTCGATGGGCACCTCAGGGTCGACGCGGTGCAGCTGGTACAGGTCGACATGGTCGGTGTTGAGGCGGCGCAGGCTGTCGTCGATGGCCGTGCGGATGTGCTCCGGCCGGCCGTTGTTGCCGATCTTCGGTGAGTTGCCGGGGCCTCCGGTCAGGGACGTGGCCACCAGCCCGACCTTGGTCGCCAGGACGGCCCGCTCCCGGTGGCCGTCGGCAAGCGCCCGGCCGACCAGCTCCTCGTTGGTGTACGGCCCGTATACGTCGGACGTGTCGATCAGCGTGGCGCCCAGGTCCAGCGCCTGCCGGATCACCGAGATCGAGGTGTCGTCGTCGCGGGGGCCGGTGATGTCGTATCCGTGGCTCATGCCCATGCACCCGAGACCGATGACGCCGACCTCGGGCCCTGCACTGCCCAGCGTGGTGGTTCTCATGGGCACCACGCTACGACCGTCCTCCGCCTGCCGCCCGGCGGCATCCAGCGGCGGTCCAACCAGGCTCATGGCGGCTTCGAACACCTCTTCCAGTGGTACGGCAGCGGCGACGTCGAGACGCCGACGGCCAACCCCGAGATGACGTTCCGGACGTCCGCCGCGAGCGCGCGCCACCTGCGGGACCTCACCGAACGAACCGGCGCGCTTGTCGTCGGCCGGCGGCTGTTCGACATGACCGGCGGGTGGGGCGGCCGGCACCCGATGGACGTACCCGTCGTGGTCGTCACGCACACCGTGCCGCAGGGCTGGGAGCCGGAGAATGACTCGTTCGTCTTCGTCACCGACGGCATCGCCAGCGCCATCAACCGCGCGAAGGCGCTCGCCGGTGACAAGGAGGTCGGCGTCAACGGCGGCACCATCGCGGCCCAGGTCGTCGAGGCCGGCCTGCTCGACGAGGTGCACGTCGACCTCGTCCCGGTCGTGCTCGGCGCCGGCATACCGCTGTTCGCCGGCCTGACGATCGCGCCGCTGCAACTCGACGGCCCCTTCCGCGTCGTCGAGGGCGACGGCGTCACGCACCTGGCCTACCGGGTACGCCCGGCGGCCTGACCGCCTCGGGACCGGGCGTCGTGGAGCGAGGAGGTGGACCGCGTACCGAGCGCGCCGCCGCAGTGGGCGCGGGGGGTGACCATCGGGGCGACCTAGAATCGACGAGTCTCACTGCTTTTGGCGGTGTGGGCTGGGGGCGACCACGAAGGGCGGTGCGCACGATGGGACCGGACGAGCGGCGACGGTTGTTCGAGCAGGCGCGGGAGCGTTCGGCGCGACAGGGCACCTGGGCGGAGGCGGACCGGTTGTGGGTCCGGGTGATCGAGGCGTACCGGGAGGCTGTGCGCGGTCCGGGTGGGGTCCGCGAGGACCAGCAGCAGTTGGCCCGGGCGCTGTGGCGGCACAGCATGCTGCTCTCGGCGCGCGGCAGGGCCGCCGACGGGATGGCGCCCGGCGGCGAGGCGGTGGTCGTCTTCGAGCGGGTGTACGACGCCGTGGCGGCCGAGGGCGGGAACGTGGCGGCCGCACCCCGGGACGACGCCCTCGCCGAGCTGATCACCGCACTGGTGGACCTGGCCGAGGTCTCGTTCGCCGCCGGTCAGCCCGCCACGCGCAGGGACCTGCTGGAACGGGCCGTGACGGTGGGTCTGACCTCCGCCGGATCTCCGCCGTCCGCCGGGCCCCGCACCCGGGAGGCGATGGGCACGGCCTACCACAACCAGGCGACGGCGCTGCTGCACCGGCACCTCACGCGGCCCTCGTCGGGCGACGGTGCCCAGGAGGCGGCGCTGGCGGCGTCGCGGGCCTGCGAGCTGCGCCAGGGGCTGCTCGACCTGGCGCGTCCGCTGACCTTCTAGGAGATGGCCAACACCTACGGGGTGTACGCCCAGTGCCTGGTCCTGATCGGCGACCTCGACCGGGCGGCCATGGTGCTGGCGATGGGCAACCGCTTCGTGGAGACGCTGGGCCCGGCCGCCGCGGAGCCCGCCCAGAAGCTGCGGGTCGCCGCCGAGATGCTGGCCCGGGAGAAGGGTGGGTCGGGGCACGCGACCGGTTCGCGCCGTTGGGGCTGGCGGCGGGGTTGACCTGCCGAGCGGCGGGCATCGCGTCCCGTCTTGCCGGACATCGTCGTTGATCGATACTGTGCGTGAAGGCGCCGCCCCGCCTCAGACCATCACCGTCGAAGAGAAGCGGGTTCCGCATGCGCACACTGAGACTTGTCACGTCGCTGGCCGTCGCCGGCCTGCTCGCCGGCGCGGTGGCGATGATCGCCACGCCGGCCAGCGCGGCAACTGTCGTGTTCTCCGTGACCAACAACTGGGGCAGTGGCTATCAGGGCCAGGTCACGGTCACCAACGACACCTCCGCGCCGATCAGCAGTTGGCGGGTCGAGTTCGACCTGCCGGCCGGGTCGAGCATCAGCCAGTCGTGGAACGCCCAGCAGGCGACCTCGGGCAACCACTACACCTTCAGCAACGTGTCGTGGAATGGCACCCTCGGGGCCGGCGCCTCGACGTCGTTCGGCTTCCTCGTCAACGGCTCCGGCACTCCGGTGAACTGCACCGTCAACGGCAACAGCGTGTCCTGCACCGGCGGCACCCCGCCCACGACCCGGCCGCCCACCACCCCGCCGCCCACCACCCCGCCACCGACCACTCCGCCGCCCACGACCCCGCCACCGACCACTCCGCCGCCGACGACCGGCACACCCGTGCAGCGGTACGGGCAGCTGCGGGTCTGCGGCACCACGATGTGCGACAAGTTCGGCGCGCGGGTGCAGCTGCGCGGCGTCAGCAGCATGTGGCTCAACTGGGAGACCGCTCCCTACGCCGAGAACCTGTCCGCGCTGACCTGGATGCGCGACAACTGGAACCTCCAGGTGATCCGCGCGGCGATGGGCGTGGAGCCGGCCGGGGCGTACCTCAGCGATCCGGGCAGGGCGCGGGCGCAGGTGGAGACGATCATCAACAACGCGGTCACCGCCGGGGTGTACGTGATCGTCGACTGGCACGCGCACGAGGCGCAGAACAACCAGTCCCAGGCGGTGGCGTTCTTCGGTGACCTGGCACGTCGCTACGGTCACCTGCCCAACGTGATCTGGGAGACGTGGAACGAGCCGCTGCAGTTCAGCTGGACCGGCGTCATCAAGCCGTACCACCAGGCGGTCGTGTCCGCGATCCGCGCCGCGGATCCGGACAACATCGTCGTGCTCGGGACGCCGACCTGGTCGCAGGACGTGGACGCCGCGGCGGCCAGCCCCGTCTCCGGCACCAACCTCATGTACACGCTGCACTTCTACTCGTGCACCCACGGCGGGTCACTGCGCGCCAAGGGCGACGCGGCGATCCGGGCCGGCCTGGCGCTGTTCGTCACCGAGTGGGGCGCCAGCAACGCCGACGGCGGCCTCGACGGCCGGGCCTGCCTGCCTGAGGCGCAGTCCTGGATCGACTGGATGAAGGCGAACAACATCTCCTGGACCGCCTGGAAGCTCGACGTCGGCACCGACACCACCAACCTGCTCAGCCCCGGCGCGCCGGTGACCGGCGGGTGGAACAACTACCTGCACGGCCACGCGCCGTTCGTGGTCGCCAACATGAGGTGACCCGGCCGCGCGCTTGATCAACTCCAGATCGCCGATGTCGGGGTATCCGGGCCAGTGGGATGCCCCGACATCGCCGATCCCGTGTCGATCACGGGACCAGGTGTCCGAAGAGGATCAGCGGCGCCCCTCGTCGGTGCGCGGCCACGGGGCAGAACGGCGCGTCACCTTAACGCGCCGGAAACGCCCCCGGTACCAAACCTGGGAACGCTCGTCGGACAGTCGAGACCACCGAGACGCGAACCGGGGTGACCATGGTCGACAACACCACGAACGCGGCGACGTTCGACGGGCCGGTGGGCCGGTCCGGCAACGGTCGGGCCGTGCCCACGTCCCGTCCCGCCCCGGCGATGGCGGTGCACGACGACCCGGCCGACCTCGCCACCATCGGCGTGGAGGAGGAGTTCCACGTCGTCGACCTGCACACCCGGGAGCTGGTGCCCCGGGCCGGGGAGCTGCTCGACCGGCTGCCGGCCACGTCGTTCACCGCCGAGCTGCACCGCAGCGTGGTGGAGACCAACACCGCGGTCTGCCGCACCCTGGATGAGATCCGCGCCGAGCTGACCCGGCTGCGCCAGTCGGCGGTCCAGGTCGCCGACCGGGCCGGCCTGGGCATCGTGGCGGCCGGCACGGTGCCGCTGCGCGCCGACGGCGACCCGAGCGTCACCCCCACCTCGCGCTACCGACGGATGCTCGACGAGTACCAGATGCTCGCCCGGGAGCAGTTGATCTGCGGCGCGCAGGTGCACGTCGGGGTCTCCGACCGGGACCTGGCGGTGGCCGTCACCCGGCGGGTGCAGCCGTGGCTGCCGGTGCTGCTCGCCCTGTCCACCAGCTCGCCGTACTGGATGGGTCAGGACAGCGGCTACGCAAGCGTCCGCTCGCTGGTCTGGCAGCGCTGGCCCACGGCCGGTGACCCGGGCGAGGTGACCAGCGCGGCCGACCACGAGGCCCTCGTAGCCGAGCTGATCTCCTCGGAGACCATCACCGACCCCGCGATGATCTACTTCGACGTTCGGCCGTCGGCGCACGTGCCCACCGTGGAGCTGCGCATCACCGACGCCAACGCCGACGTGGAGACCATCGTCCTGCTCACCGGGCTGTTCCGGGCGCTGGTGCGCCGGGAGGTCGCCGCCCTGCGCGCCGGAGTCGAGCGCACCGCCGTCCGGCCGCCGGTGCTGCGCGCCGCCGTGTGGCGGGCCGCCCGCTCCGGGCTGGAAGGCGACCTGCTCGACCTGCCTCGCTCGGCCCGGCCGGTGCCGGCCGCCGAGGCGGTCGGCCGCTTGGTGACCGACCTGCGCCCGCAGTTGGAGGCAACCGGTGACTGGGAGCAGGTCCGCGAGCTGACCCGGTACGCGCTGGAGCGCGGCAGCTCCGCGGCGCGGCAGCGGCGGGCGTACGAGCGGCGGGGCCGGTTGGCCGACGTGGTCGACCTGCTGCTCGACGAGACGCGGGGCCGGGTGCGTACGCCCCTGCCCGGAGTGCCGCCACCGCCCGCGCTGTCCGCGTACGCCGATGCGGGTGACGAGGTCTTCGGCCCGGACGGGCCGGAGCCGACGTTCCGTCCGCTGCTCGCCGCCCTGCGCACCCTCGGCGCCGCTGGCCTGCGCCAACGCGAGCACGACCGGGACGAGGAGCAGCGCGCCCGGGGCGTGACGTTCAGCGTGGCCGGTGAGGCCAGCACCCGGCTCTTCCCGGTCGACCTGGTGCCCCGGGTCGTGCCCGCCGACGACTGGCGGGCGCTGCGGACCGGCCTGGTGCAGCGCGCCCGCGCGCTCGACGCGTTCCTGCGCGACGTGTACGCCGACCGGGCGGTGGTCGCCGACGGGGTCGTCCCGGCCTGGGTGGTGGAGTCCTCGCCGGGGCTGCGCCCGACCGGTGCGCTGATGGGCCGGCGTGGCGCGCGGGCCCAGGTGTCCGGAACCGATCTCGTCCGCGACCCGGCCGGCGGCTGGTACGTGCTGGAGGACAACCTCCGGGTGCCCTCGGGCATCGGCTACGCCGTGCAGAACCGCCGGCTCACTAGGGCGGTGCTGCCCGAGCTGCCGGTGCCCGATGACCTGCTGCCCGCCGACGAGACACCCGCGATGCTGCACCGGGCGCTGCTCGCCGCCGCTCCCGCCGCCGCCGACGACCCCGCCGTGGTGGTGCTCAGCAGCGGTCCGGGCGACCCGGCCTGGTTCGAGCACCGGCTCCTCGCCGACGAGATGGGCGTGCCGCTGACCGAGAGCGGCGACCTGCTGGTGTCCGACGGCCGCGTTCACCTGGTCCGAGAGGGCCGCCGCAGCCAGGTCGACGTGCTCTACCTGCGGATGGACGAGGACGCGTTGCTGCACGCCCCGGGCGCCGACGGCGTGCCGCTGGGCTGGCCGCTGCTGGCCGCGGTGCACGCCGGGCGGCTCACGCTGGCCAACGCGCTGGGCAACGGCGTCGGCGACGACAAGGCGCTGTACGCGTACGTGCCCCGGCTCATCGAGTACTACCTGGGGGAGAAGGCGCTGCTCGGCGACGTGCCGACGTACCTGTGCGGGCTGCCCGAGCAGCGCGCCGAGGTGCTGGGCCGGCTCGACGAGCTGGTGCTCAAGCCGGTCGACGGGTACGGCGGGGACCGCGTGGTGATCGGCCCGCGTGCCGAGGCCGAGGAGCTGGACGCCGTCCGGGAGCAGATCCTCGCCGCGCCGCACCGGTGGATCGCCCAGGAGGTGGTCGCGCTCACCACCCACCCGGTCTTCGACGGTACGGCTCTCGCGCCTCGCCACGTTGACCTGCGGGCGTTCGTGTTCCTCGGCGAGACTGCGGAGGTGGCCCCGGTGGCGCTGACCCGGGTCGCGCCGGCCGGAAGCATGATCGTCAATTCCTCGCGGGGAGGTGGCTCGAAGGACACCTGGCTCCTCGACGGAGCCGGGGAGCCCCCGGTGTAACCCACGCTTGATGCGGATGTCATCGGGACGCAACCGGGTCCACCAAGCCTGGACCGGTCAGCGGCCCGAGCGAACCGAGCCGATGAGAGGTGTGTGCCATGTGCGGTATCGGAGGCGAGTTCCGCCTCGACGGGGCGCCACCGGATCAGGCGGCGCTGGAACGGATGCTCCCGGTCCTGTCCTCCCGGGGCCCGGACGGCGAGGGGCGGTGGCAGCACGGCCCGGCGGCGCTGGTGCACCGCCGGCTGCGCATCATCGATCTGTCCGACGCCGGCGCCCAGCCGATGGTCGATCCCGAACTGGGCCTCGCCATGGTCTTCAACGGCTGCATCTACAACTACCGGGAGCTGCGCGACGAGCTGACCGCCGCCGGCTACTCCTTCCGGTCCACCTCGGACACGGAGGTGATCCTCAAGGCGTACCACCGGTGGGGGACGGCCTGCGTCGAGCGGTTCTACGGGATGTTCGCGTTCGCCCTGGTCGAGCTGGCCACGAACACCCTGGTGCTGGCGCGCGACCGGCTCGGCATCAAGCCCCTCTACCTGGCCGAGACGCCGGGCCGGATCCGCTTCGCGTCGACCCTGCCGGCGCTGCTCGCCGCCGGTGACGTGGACACCGATCTCGACCCGGTGGCGCTGCACCACTACATGAGCTTCCACTCGGTGGTGCCACCACCGCGCACCATCCTGGCCGGCGTCCGCAAGCTGCCCCCGGCCACCGTGCGGGTGATCACCGGCGACGGCCGCAGCACCGACACCGTCTACTGGCGGCCGGAGTTCACCCGCGCCGCCGCGCCGGCCATGTCCCCCGACGAGTGGCAGGAACGGATCATGGCGGCGCTGCGCACCGCCGTACGCCGGCGGATGGTCGCCGACGTGCCGGTCGGCGTGCTGCTCTCCGGCGGCCTGGACTCCAGCCTGATCGTCGCCCTGCTCGCCGAGCAGGGCCAGACTGGCCTCGCCACCTTCAGCATCGGCTTCGAGGCGGCGGCGGGGGAGAGCGGCGACGAGTTCCACTACTCCGACCTGGTGGCCCGCGAGTACGACACCGACCACCACCAGATCCGCATCGGCGCGGCCCGGTTCGTGCCGGGAGTGCACGAGGCCATCGCGGCGATGAGCGAGCCGATGGTCAGCCACGACTGCGTGGCGTTCCACCTGCTCTCCGAGGAGGTCTCGCAGCGGATCACTGTGGTGCAGTCCGGGCAGGGCGCCGACGAGATCTTCGCCGGCTACGACTGGTACCCGCCAATGGCCAACGTGGCCCGCGCGGACGCCGTCGAGGCGTACGCCCGGGTGTTCTTCGACCGTCGCCACGACGCGCTCGCCGGGCACCTGGCGCCCGAGTGGATGCTCGACCGCGACGCGAGCCTGGAGTTCGTCACCGCCCACTTCGGCGCGCCCGGGGCGGACACCGCGCTCGACGCGGCGCTGCGCCAGGACAGCCTGGTGATGCTTGTCGACGACCCGGTCAAGCGGGTCGACAACATGACGATGGCGTGGGGGCTGGAGGCCCGGGTGCCGTTCCTCGACCACGAGGTGGTCGAGCTGGCCGCCGCCTGCCCACCGGCGCTCAAGCTGGCCCAGGGTGGCAAGGGCGTGCTCAAGGCCGCGAGCCGGGGCATCGTGCCCGACGCGGTGATCGACCGGCCGAAGGGCTACTTCCCGGTGCCCGCCATCCGGCACCTGTCCGGCCCGCTGCTCGACGACGTCCGTGACGCGCTGACCGCGCGGCCGGCGCGCGAGCGCGGCCTGTTCCGCAAGGACTACCTGGAGGAGTTGCTGGACGCGCCGAACGCCCGGCGGACCACGTTGGGCTCCAACGCGCTCTGGCAGCTCGGGCTGCTGGAGCTCTGGTTGCAGCGGATCGGGGTTTAGATGAGCGTACGGATCGAGGTGCCGCGGCGGGTCCGACCCGTGCGCCACCGGCCGGCGGTGACCCTGCCCCCCGGCGAGGACTTCGCGCCCGCTCCGTCGCCGGACGGCCGACGGGTGGCGTACCTGTCCGACCGGGCCGGAATCCCGGCCGTCTGGGTCCGCGACGTCGACGCGGCCGAGGCCGTCGCGCTGCCCAGCGGCGACGAACCGGTCCTGGCGGTGAGCTGGTCCCCGGACGGGCAGTGGCTGGCCTGCGTCGTCGCGCCCGGCGGCGCACCCCGCACCGAGCTGTGGGTGCTGCGCCCGGACGGCACGCAGCGCCGCCAGGTCGCCGGGTTCGGCCGCCGCAGCGCAGCCCTGTCGGGTTGGCTGCCCGACGGCGCGCTGCTGGCGGTCACCGAGACCGCCGAGCGGGGTGCCGCCGTGCTGGTCGACGCCGGCACTGGGCACCGGCGGGTGCTCGCCGAGGGCGACCTGCTCACCCTCCTGGACGTCAGCCCGGACGGCGGGTCCGCCCTGCTGCGTCGCGGTCCGCGTAACGCCCGCTGGCTGGAGCTGCTGGACGTGGCCACCGGCGACCGGGTACGGCTGCTGCCGGACACCGGCCGGGGCAGCACCGACCAGGGCTGCTTCGGCCCCGACGGGACGAGCGTGCTGGCGCGTACCGACGCGTTCTCGGAGCTGGCCGCGCTGGTGCGCGTCGACCTCGCGCGACCGACGCTGGCCCCGACGCGGCTCGCGGCGCGTCCGGACGCCGAGCTGGAGCACGTCGCGCTCTGCGCCGACCGGCGACGTGCCGCGCTGTTGTGGAACACCTACGGCGGGCGCAGCGAGCTGAGCCTGCTGGACCTCGCCAGCGGCGTGCAGCGGGCCGTCGCCGCCCCGGGTGAGGTGCTCGACGGCGCCGTCTTCGCCGCCGACGGCGACCTGCTCTGCGTCACCGCGCAGGGGCCGGTGCAGCCCCGGGAGATCTGGCTGGTCGATCCGGTGACCGGCACGCCCCGCCCGCTGCGGCCGGACACCGGCGCCGCGCGTACGGGCGACAGCGGTGTCGCCCCGCAGCTTGTCGACCTGCGCGCCCGCGATGGGTTGCCGCTGTCCGGCTGGCTCTACCGCCCGCCCGGTCCGGGCCCCTGGCCGACCGCGATCAGCCTGCACGGTGGCCCGGAGGCGCAGGAGCGTCCCGGCTACAACCCGCTGTTCCAGGCCCTCGTCGCGCAGGGCGTCGCGGTGTTCGCGCCCAACGTGCGCGGCTCGTCGGGTTTCGGCCGCACCTTCGTCGCCGCGGACAACCTCGCGGGCCGCTACGGGGCCATCGCCGACGTGGCGGCGTGCGCCGACCACCTGCTCGACAGCGGTGTCGCGATCCCGGGCCGGCTCGGCTGCCTGGGCCGCTCCTACGGCGGCTACCTGGTCCTGGCGGTGCTGGTGAACTTCCCGGGGTTGTTCGCCGCGGGTGTGGCCGAGTGCGGCATCTCGGACTTCCGTACGTTCTACGCCGGCACCGAACCGTGGATCGCCGCCGCCGCCGTCAGCAAGTACGGCGACCCGGTGCGCGACGCCGACCTGCTGCGGGACCTGTCGCCGATGACCCACATCGACCAGCTCGACGTGCCGGTGCTGCTCATCCACGGCGCCAACGACACCAACGTGCCGGCCGGCGAGTCGGCGCAGGTGGCGCGGGCCCTCGCCGCGCGGGACGTCCCGCACGGGCACCTCGTGCTCACCGGCGAGGGGCACGACTTCCTGGCCCGCGACAACGCCGAGACGGCGCGTACGGCCACCACCGCCTGGCTCACCCGGCACCTCGCCGCGACGCCGGCCACCCTCGGCTGAGGCGTTATCCTGCGCCGGTGGACGTCACGGAGCAGGGTGAGCGGCTGGCCGCCGACCTGAGCCGATGGCTGACCGACGTGACCTTCGTCGACCTGGACACCGACGAGGTGACCGCGCGGATCATCGACGCGGTGGTGGGGTGGGGTCAGGCGCACCGCTGGCGGGTCTACCGGCGTGCGCCCAGCGTCGTACCGCTGCCACCGCCGATGCAGCAGCGACACTCCGTCCTCGACGTGGCGTGCGCCCGACCGGACGGCCCGCCGGTGGTGATCGAGGTCGACCACACCGACCGGGCGCGTACGGTGCAGAAGCTGACCGCCGAGGCCGACGCCGGCCGGATCCCGATCTGGGTGCGCTGGGGCGTCGGCCGCTTCACCGCGCCGCCACCGCCGGTGCGGATGGTGACCGTCGAGGTGACCCGCCGCGCCGGGCCGGCCGGGCGCGGACGCCTGCACAGCCGCACCGGCGACCGGCCCGCGCCGGCGCACTCGCCCGGCGGCGGCACGGCGGCCCCGCAGGCGCTGCCGATCCCGCTGACCGACCCGGGTAAGGGCATCTGAAGCGAATCGTAAGCGGAGGCCTGCAGTGTTCCGGGTGTCAGCAGAACACGACAGACACCCAGGAGATTCCGATGCGCAAGCTCATCAACTCGACCTACCTCACCCTCGACGGCGTCATCGAGAACCCGGTGTGGACCGGCCCGTACTTCGACGAGGAGTCCATCGTCGTAGCCGGCGAGCTGACCGACGGGGCGGACGCGATGCTGATGGGCCGGGCCACCTACGACGGCATGTCCGTCGCCTGGCCGCAGCAGGACGAGAGCGACCCGATGACCGGGGCCGCCTACTTCAACAACGTCAAGAAGTACGTCGCCTCGACCACCCTCACCAATCCCACCTGGAACAACACGGAGGTGCTCCAGGGCGACCTGGTCGAGGCGGTCACAGCGCTCAAGGCCCAGGACGGCAAGAACATCATCCAGTACGGCTTCGGCTCGGTCACCGCCCAACTGATCACCGCGGGCCTGGTGGACGAGGTCCGCTTCTGGATCCACCCGGTGCTGCAGGGCACGCCAAGCCTGACGGTGCCGCTGACGGACTTCACGGCCTCGTTCGACCTCGTCGACACCCGGGTGCACAAGAGCGGCGTGATCGTCGCCTCGTACCGGCCGAAGTCGGCGAGCTGAGCGGCTGAGCGGCGAGCTGAGCGACTGAGCGGCTGATCAGAGCTGGGCCCGGGCCTCGCCCGGGCTCAGCTTCGCGCCCTCGGCGACCAGCGCGTCGAACCGTTCCCGGCCGAGCACGGCGAGCACCCGCTCGGTCACCCGGTCGGTGTCGTCGCGCTCCGCCGGCGCGGCCGGAACGCCGGCGGCCTGCCGGGCGGCGGCCGCGACGCCGAGCAGCCGGGCCGCAACCTCGGGCGACCGCACCGCCGACGCCATCCCCTCCAGCGGGCCGAGCACGTCGCGTGCGGTGGCCATCGCCTCGGCGACGTCGAACGCCTCGAGGTGCAGGGCCAGCGCGGCGGCGGGGTCGCCACTCTGCTCGACCGCGTAACCCAACTCCACGAGGACCATCGGCAGGTAGAGCGCCGGCTGGGCCTCGTTGCGCCCCTGCTCGGCGAGGCGGGTGAGGTGGGTGGTGGCCAGGTCGAGCTTGCCGTCGCGGCGGGCGGCGAAGCCGAGGCCGAGCTCGGCAAAGACGATCGCGCTCGGCGAACCCTGTTCCACCGCCAGCTGGTACGCGCGCTCGGCCAGCTCCCGGGCCTGCGCGTAGTCGCGGGTCTGCACCGCGATCCAGGCCAGCCAGGACAGCTTGCCGGCCACGTGCGGCCACAGCCCCAGCTCCTCGGCCCAGCGCAGCCCCTCCCGGTGCAGGGCTGCCGCGCGTTCGTACTCGCCGCGAATCTCGGCCAGCCCACCCACCCAGTCGCTCGCCTGGAGGCGGCCCCACCGGTCATCCACCTCGGCGAACAGCGCGGTGCTGCGCGTCGCCGCGCTCTCCAACGCGGCCAGGTCACCGCCGGCGTGCGCGATCATGGCCCGGGAGCTGAGCACTGCGGCCTCGGTCCACGGATCGGTGGCGGCGGTGGGCAGCAGCTCCGACGCCAGCGGCAGGTCACTGCTCCCGAGTACCGCGTTCGCCGCGAACCAGACGGCTCGGGCGTCGGTGACACCGGCCAGGACGGCGCGCACCTCGGCCGGTGGGATCTGCTCGCCCTGCAACAGCGCGAAGCCGATCCGCCAGGCTGCGGCGCGGCTCTCCTGCGTCGGATCGCCGGGCGTCGCGAGGGCTCGCCGCGCCTCGGTGAGCCGGCCCCGCAGGTACCAGTACCAGCTCAGCGCGACGGCCAGCCGCAACCCGCCGCCGTGCACCAGCGCCGCGCGCAGGTTCACCGTCTCCGCGTCGAGCAGCGCCAGCCACCGCTGCTGGTCGGGGCCGCGCAGCTGCGGGTCGGCCTGTTCGGCCAGGTCGGTGTAGTACGCGGCGTGCCGCGCCCGGGTGTCGTCGGCGTCGACCAGGTGGTCCAGGCAGAACGCGGCGACCGACTCGAGCAGCCGGTAACGGGGGCTGGTGCCGGAGTCGTCGAGCACCACCAGCGACCGGTCCACCAGGCGGGCCAGTGTGTCGAGGTCGGTCCGGCAGACGAACTCGGCCGCCTCCGGGGTGCAGCCGTCGCCGAACACCGCGAGCCGGGCCAGCACCGCGCGGTCGGCGTCGTCGAGCAGGTCCCAGCTCCAGCCGATCACCGCGGTCAGCGTCCGCTGTCGCGGCGGCACGTCGCGCTGAGACGTGGTGAGCAGCCGGAACCGGTCGTCGAGCCGGTCCACCACACCCCGCAGACCCAGCGCGCGGACGCGGGTCGCGGCCAGCTCCAGCGCCAGCGGCAGGCCGTCCAGGCGACGGCAGAGCTGGGCGACCGCCGCCGCGGTGTGCTCGTCGAGACGAAAGCCGCGGTGCTGGGCGGCGGCGCGGGCGGCGAACAGCCGGGCCGCCGCCGAGCGCCGGACCGTGTCCGGGTCGCTGTCCGAGGGCAGCGACAGCGGGGGTACCTCCCAGAGCAGCTCCCCGGTCAGGCCGAGCGACTCCCGGCTGGTGGCCAGCACGTGCACCCCGGGCGCGTCGCGCAGCAGCCGGGCCACCAGCGCGGCGACCGGCTCGATGACGTGTTCGCAGTTGTCCAGCACGAGCAGCAGGTGTCGCGCCCGCAGCGCCGCGACGAGTCGGTCGGTGGCCGACAGGCTCGTGCCGGCGGCCTCGCGGGCGTCCAGCGCGCCGAGCACCTGCTCGGCGACGCCCGGGTCGCCGGCCGGCAGCGGCGCCAGCTCGACCAGCAGGACGCCGTCCGGAAAGGACTGGCCGCGGGCGGTCTCGGTGGCCAGCCGGGTCTTGCCGACGCCGCCCGGCCCGATCAGCGTGACCAGGCGCTGCGCGGGCAGCAGGGCTCGCAGCTCGGTCAGCGCCTCGGCCCGGCCGACCAGCTCGTCGAGCTGGGCCGGCAGGCTGTTGCGGATGATCGCGGCCTTCGGCGGCGCGCTCAGGCCGGCGTCCTGTTCGAGGATCCTGCGGTGCAGGGCGACCAGTTCGGGGCCGGGGTCGAGGCCCAGCTCGTCGGCGAGCCGGTCCCGCAGGTCGGCGTAGCTGTCCAGGGCCTCGGACTGGCGACCGGCCGCGTACAGCGCGCGCAGCTGCACCGCCCGCAGGCCCTCGCGCAGCGGGTGTCGGGCGACCAGCTCGGCCAGGTCGGCCGCGACCAGGTCGTGTTCACCCCGGGCCACCCGGGCCTCGGCGAGCCGTTCGTGCACGGCGAGGCGCTGCTCGGCGAGTCGGGTCGCCTCGGCGCGGACGAACTCGGCGTCGGCCACGTCGGCGTACGCCTCGCCCCGCCACAGCCCGAGGGCCTCGGTCAACCGGTCGACGTCGGTGTGCCGGGCCAGCTCGGCGAATCGGTCGGCGTCCACCGTGTCGGCCCGCAGCAGGTAGCCGGGAGCGCGGGACTCGACCAGGTCGCGGGCGCCCGGCTCGGCGTCGTTGAGCGCCTTGCGCAGCTGCGACACCCGCACCTGGAGCGCGCCCGCGGGGTTGGCGGGGGAGTCGTCACCCCACAGGTCGTCGATGAGCCGGTCGGCGGAGACGACCTGGTTGCGGTTGGTCAGCAGGTCCGCCAGGAGGGCGCGCACCTTGGTGCCGGGCACCACCACCGGCTCGCCGGCGTCCGTGGTCACGGCGAGCGGCCCGAGCACCCCGAACTGCACGGCGGACATCTTAGCGCCGGTAAGACGACCTGAAGCAGACCGTAAGCGCGCCGGCGCACCGTGTGGGCATGGAGATCTATCACGAGACACATGGCAGTGACGAGGGCCGGCCCCTGGTGCTCATCCACGGCGCGCTCTCCGGCATCGGCACCTCGTTCGGCACGATCCTGCCGTTCCTGGCGAAGTCGCGGCGGGTGATCGCCGTGGAGTTGCAGGCGCACGGCCACACCCCGGACGTCGACCGTCCGCTGACCGTGGAGCACTTCGCCGCCGACGTGGTCGAGCTGCTCGACCGGTTGGGTGTCGAGCGGGCGGACGTGTTCGGCTGGAGCATGGGCTCGGCGGTGGCGCTGCGCCTGGGCACCGACCACGCCGAGCGGGTCGGGCGGCTCGTCCTCGCCTCGGTGAGCTTCGACGAGGACGGCCTGCACCCCGGGCTGCTCGACGGGATCCAGGACCTGCAACCGGAGCATCTGCACGGCTCGGAGTTCCACGAGGAGTACCTGCGGACCGCGCCGGACCCGGCGGGCTGGGCCACCCTGGTCACCAAGATGAAGGTCCTGGACGCGAACCTGCCGCGGTGGACGCCCGAGCAGATCCGGGCCCTGGCCGCGCCCGCCATGATCGTGCTGGCCGACTCGGACATCGTCCAGCCCGAGCACGCGGTGCGGATGTTCCGGCTGCTCGGCGGCGGGGTGCCCGGCGACCTGACCGGTCTGCCGGCCTGCCGGCTGGCCATCCTGCCGGGCACCATCCACACCACGATCCCGCAGCGCGCCGACTGGCTGGCCCCGATGATCGACGAGTTCCTGGCCGAGCCGGTGCCAGCCCGGTGACCCACACTCCCAGCGGCCCCGGGCTGCGGCGTCGATCATGGACTTGTGGTGGCCACCTTAGCCACCAAAGTCCCTTTTGCGCACCACCACAACTTCATGATCGACGGAGCGGGAGGTGGAGCGGGTGGGTTACTGCTGTTCGGGGGAGCGTCGGAGCCACAGCCAGACGCCACCGAGGCCGCACGCCACGCCGAGAACCACGATCGCCGTTCGTGCCGCCAGCGGGGCGTCGTCCAGGAACGGCGCGGCCTTCGAAGCGGCCAGGCTGAGCAGTGCGACTACCAGCAACAGTCCCGCGATGATCCGATCACGCGTCATGGTTGCTTTGTATAGCAGCAACACGCCCAAGCCCTTCGGTGCGCCCCCCACGCCGATCTTGCACTTTCTGCGGTGATATAAGGCGCGAAAGCCGCGTGACAGCCGCACAAAGTGCAAGATCGCGGGAGGCGCGGGGTTCAGGGGTTGAAGGCTTGGCGATAGGCGGTGGGGGTGGCGGCGAAGGCCCGGCGGAAGTGGGCGCGCAGATTGGTGGCGGTGCCCAGCCCGGTCCGTCGGGCCACCTCGTCGATGGTGACCGTGCCGTCTTCGAGCAGGCCACACGCCGCACGAAGTCGTTGCTGCGTCAGCCAGGCCTGCGGGCTCATGCCGAAGCGCCGCCGGAAGTTGCGGTGCAGCGTACGGGTCGACTGGTGGCCGCGCCGGGCCAGGTCCCCGACGGTCAGTGGCAGGTGCAGGTGGGCGTTCGCCCATTCGGTGACCACGGTCAGGTCAGCGGCATCGGTGGGTTGGAGGGGAATGAACTGCGCCTGACCGCCGGCCCGGTGCAGGGGAGTGACCATGACGCGGGCGCGCTCGATGGCCGCCGTCTGGCCGTGGTCCCGGCCGACCAGGTAGAGGCACAGGTCGAGGCCGGCGGCCAGCCCGGCGCTGGTTAACACCTGTCCCTCGTCGACGTACAGCGCGTTCGCATCGACGGTGACCGTGGGGTGTTCGCGGGCCAGCGCCTCGGCGTGGACCCAATGGGTGGTGGCCCGCCGGCCGTCGAGCAGCCCGGCCTGGGCGAGCGCGAACGCGCCGGTGCAGATCGACGCGACACGAGCACCCCGTTCGTACGCGGCGACCAGAGCGTCGAGCGCTCGGGCCGGCGCGGCTCCGCGCCTGAAGCCGGGCACGATGACGGTGTCCGCGTTGCGCACGGCTTCAAGACCTGCGTCGACGGTCATGCCGAGTCCCGCCGTCGTGGTCGGCACGGCGCCGCCGTCCGGGGAGCAGACGACGGTCGCGTACCGGCCCTGGCCCTCGTGACCGAAGACGTGCGTCGCGATGGTCAGGTCGAAAGCGACGACCGGCGGTAGGGCGAGTACGGCGAGCCGGTGCGTGGCGGATTGCTTGTGCACAGTGGCAAGAATGCCACTCGTCAGGGCCGACGACCGGACGAGATCCTGGCCCGGTGCGAGTAGAGATCGTGGTTTTCGATGGCTTCGACGAGCTGGACGTGTTCGGACCCTTCGAGGTGCTGGCGATGGCGGGGTTCACCGTCGAGCTGGTCGCCGTCGAGCGGCCGGGGCCGGTACGCAGCATGCGGGGGGTCCAGCTCAATGTGCCGGTGGTGCTCGGGCAGGCCGACGGTGTCGTCGTACCGGGCGGGGGATGGCTGAATCGGGCCGCTGCGGGGTCCTGGGCGCAGGCGCAGCACGGGGTGCTGCCTGCCCGGCTGGCCGCGCTGGCCCCCTCGACGCGCTGGATGGCGTCGGTGTGCACCGGTAGCCTCCTGCTCGCCGCCGCCGGACTGTTGACCGGCCGGCGCGCGACCACCAACCGCAACGCCTACGAGGAGTTACGGGCGTACGGCGTCACTGTCCTCGATCAGCGGGTGGTCGACGACGGCGACCGCATCACCGCAGGCGCGCTCTCCGCCGGGCTGGACCTGGCCCTGTGGATCACGGAACGCGAGATGGATGCAGCCACTGCGGACCGGGTCGCCGCGACGATCGAGTACCAGCGAGCGGTCGGAACCGTCGGCGGCACAATGGTGGACGGTGACTGACGATGCCCTGGCCGCGCCCGCCATGATCGTGCTGGCCGACTCGGACATCGTCCAGCCCGAGCACGCGGTACGGATGTTCCGGCTGCTCGGCGGCGGGGTGCCCGGCGACCTGACCGGTCTGCCGGCCTGCCGGCTGGCCATCCTGCCGGGCACCACCCACACCACGATCCCGCAGCGCGCCGACTGGCTGGCCCCGATGATCGACGAGTTCCTGGGCGCGGACCTGTAGGGGCGCCCGGAGAGGCTACTTCTCCAGGAGCAGCGCTTCGGCGCCCACCGGTCGGAAGCCGGCCGCCTGGAAGGCACGCACACTGCGCGCGTTGCCGGCGGCCTGCTGTGCCCAGACCGGCTGCCGGTCGGGCACCAGGTGCCGGGCGGCCGTCGCCAGCGCCCGGCCCAGGCCCCGGTGGCGAACGTCCTCGTCGACCTCGATCGCCGCCTCCCAGCGGCCCGCCACGCCACGGCCGAGTACGACCACACCGCCCTCGGCCGCCCAGACGCGGACGTCGTCACGGCGCCTGCGCGCCCTGGCCTCGCGGGGATGATCGGCGTCGGTCAGCTCGCGCAGCGCCAGCGGGGGCGCACCGGCGAGCGGAGAGGCGACGGTCAGCAGGTCGATGGTGTCCGTCGACCGTCCGGTGCGGTCGAGCAGAGCGCTCAAAAAACGCGGATTCATCGTGGCCGCCAGAGCGTCGCAGTCGAGGGCGGCCAGGGTACGGCGGACCCAGTCGGGGTCCTCGTCGGTGAACACCACGGAGTGGGCGGTGAACGCGATCACCCCGGCGTCCCGACGGCTGTGCTGCGGCACGATGGTGGTCCCGCCGTCCGGCGGCGGGAAGTGCCCGCGTGCCGCCGCGTCCAGGACGTCGGCCAACGTGCCACCCACGATCGTCGCCTCCTTGAGTTGCGAGCCACCGTCCATTCTCACCGGTCCGGCCCGAAGTTCGCCGTCCCCGGTCATGGCGTGGGGCCGCCGGACCGGGTAGAAACACCAGAGAGCGCTCTCACGCCCCAGCTGCGCCGGGAGTACGACCCGGTCGCGGAGAGGACGAACCACATGACAACCCCGTCCCGACGTACCCTCCTGCTCGCCCTTCTGGTCTCCACCGCCCTCACGACGACCGGCACCGCCGCTGCCGCCGGTCGCCCCACGCCTGGCGCGCCCGACTTCGGGCCGAACGTGACGATCTTCGACCCGGCCGTGCCGGTCAGCGAGATCCAGCAGACCCTCGACGCCGCGCACGCCCGGCAGGTCGACAACGAGATGGGCACCGAGCGGCACGCCTACCTGTTCAAGCCGGGCGCGTACGGCACGGCCGAGCAGCCGTTGCAGGCCAAGGTCGGCTACTACACCGAGGTCGCCGGCCTTGGCGCGTCGCCCACCGACGTCGCCGTCAACGGCAAACTGGAGGTCTACAACCGCTGCCTGGCCGACGGCGGCACCGGCAACTGCCTCGCGCTGGTCAACTTCTGGCGCACCCTGTCCAACCTCTCGCTCACCGTCAACGCCGCCGGCCAGGACGGCTGCCGGTCGACGGCGAACTTCTGGGCCGTGTCCCAGGCGGTCTCGATGCGCCGGCTGAACATCACCGGCGGCGGGCTGTCCCTGATGGACTACTGCACGGCCGGCCCGCAGTACGCCAGCGGCGGCTTCATCGCCGACTCGCGGCTGCCGGCCACCACCAACGGCTCGCAGCAGCAGTGGCTCACCCGCAACAGCGAGGTCGCCGGGTGGTCCAACGCCGTGTGGAACCAGGTCTTCGCGGGCGTCGAGGGCGCACCGGACGACGCCACGTTCCCGGACCCGCCGTACACCACCCTCGACACCACGCCGGTGAGCCGGGAGAAGCCGTACCTGTTCGTCGACGGCAAGGGCCGCTACAACGTGCGGGTGCCGGCGGCGCAGCGCGACAGCCGGGGCGTCTCGTGGGCGAACGGGATGACCCCCGGACGGACCATCGGGATCGACAACTTCTTCATCGCCAAGCCGTCCGACCCGGTACGGGTGATCAACAGTCAGCTCGCGCACGGCAAGCACCTGCTGCTCACCCCCGGTGTCTACGACATCGCCCGCAGCATCGAGATCCGGCGTGCCAACACGGTGGTGCTCGGTATCGGCCACGCCACCCTCACCGCCGTTAACGGCGCGGTCCCGCTGGACGTCGCCAACGTGCCCGGCGTGATCGTCGCCGGCGTCACGATCGACGCCGGCACGGTCGAGTCGCCGGTCCTGCTGCGGGTGGGCCGGCAGCACGGGCACGACGCCAGCAGCCCGGCCAACCCGACCACGCTGTCCGACGTGTACTTCCGGGTCGGCGGCCCGCACATCGGCCGGACCAACACGGCGCTGGAGGTCAACAGCGACAACGTGCTCATCGACCACACCTGGGTGTGGCGCGGCGACCACGGCGTCGAGGGCTTCACCGAGGGTGTCAACGGCGACACCGACCGCTGGCGCACCAACACCGGCCGCTACGGCGCTGTCATCAACGGCGACCACGTGACCGCCACCGGCCTGTTCGTCGAGCACTTCCAGCGCTACAACACGGTCTGGAACGGCGAGCACGGCACCACGATCCTCTACCAGAACGAGCTGCCGTACGACCCGCCCACGCAGGCCGACTGGATGAACGGCCCGGTCGAGGGCTTCGCCGGCTACAAGGTCGGCGACCGGGTGCGCCACCACGACCTCTACGGCGGCGGGGTGTACGTCTTCAACCAGAACAACCCGTCGATCCACACCGAGAACGGCTTCGAGGTCCCGAACCGGCCGGGCGTGCGACTGCACCACATCATGACCGTCAACCTCAGCGCGGGCACGATCGACCACGTGGTCAACGGCGTCGGCGACGCGGCCGACACGACGAAGATCGGCGTGCCGGTCTACATCGCGCAGTACCCGGCCTCGTAACGCTTCGGGGCGTACCACCAAAAGGGCCGGCGCCGGTGTGCGGCGCCGGCCCTCCGCGTGTTCCCGACCGTGACGCTCGGATCCTTCCGACTACCTGACTCACATTTTCATCGATCAGTCTCACTCTTGCGGTGCGGCAACCACTCCTGCCACGATGGCCGTCAATGCCTTCCGTCCCGAAGGAGTGGTCCTCATGGCGGTTTCCCGCCGCAGGTTCGTCACGTCCGTGCTGGCCGGGTCCGCCCTCGCCGCCACCTCCACCACCGAGCTGCTCACCACCCTCGCCAGCCCCGCGTACGCCGCCAGCCCGGTAGGCGACGTGGTCGGCAAGGTGACGGTCGGCTACCAGGGCTGGTTCAGCGCTCCCGGCGACTCCGCGCCCATCGGCGGCTGGTGGCACTGGAGCCGCGACCGCTTCCAGCCGCCGTCGCCGTCCAACACCACAATCGTTTCCTGGCCGGACATGCGCGAGTACACGCGCAGCTATCCCACCGCGTACCCCAACCTCGGCAACGGCTCGCCGGCCACCCTCTTCTCCTCCTACGACCAGCAGACCGTGGACACCCACTTTCGCTGGATGCAGGAGTACGGCTGTGACACCGCGGCCCTGCAACGGTTCAACCCGACGGGCGACGAGGGGCCGACCCGCGACGCGATGACGCAGAAGGTCCGCGCGGCGGCCGAGCGCTACGGCCGCAAGTTCTACATCATGTACGACGTCACCGACTGGCTGACCATGCAGGCGGACATCAAGACCGACTGGACGACGAAGATGTCCGCGCACACCGCGTCGGGCGCGTACGCCCGCCAGAACGGCAAGCCGGTCGTCTGCATCTGGGGCTTCGGCTTCAGCGAATCCAGCCGGCCCTTCACCCCCGGGCCGTGCCTGGAGGTCGTCAACTGGTTCAAGGCGCAGGGCTGCTACGTCATCGGTGGCGTGCCCACCTGGTGGCGGCAGGGCATCGAGGACTCCCGCGCCGGCTTCCTCGACGTCTACCACGCGTTCCACGCCATCTCGCCGTGGATGGTCTACCGGGCCAGGACGGTGGAGGAGCTCGACTCGTACTACAACAACGTCAACGTCGGCGACATGGCCGACTGCGCGGCGCGCGGCATCGACTACCTGCCCTGCGTGATGCCCGGTGACCTGGCCGGTGGGCACCGCAAGCACGGCGACTTCTACTGGCGGCACATCTACAACATGGTCCGGCTCGGCTCCCAGGGCCTCTACGTGTCCATGTTCGACGAGTACAACGAGGGCAACCAGATCGCCAAGACGTCCGAGACCCAGGCCACCACCCCGGCCGGCGCGAACATCCGTGCCCTGGACGAGGACGGCGTGGCCTGCTCCTCCGACTACTACCTCCGGATCACCGGCAACGGCGGCCGGATGCTCAAGGGTCAGCTCGCCCTCACCGCCGTGCGCCCGACGCCACCGATGGTCGGCACCCCGCCGCCGGCCAGCGGGAACCTGGCCGCCGGCCGACCCACCTCGGCCAGCAGCCAGGGCGGCGGGTTCCCGGCGTCGAACGCGGTGGACTCCGACGCCGGCACGTACTGGGAGAGCGGCGGAGGCTCCTTCCCGCACTGGTGGCAGGTCGACCTCGGGGCCAGCCACCAGGTCAACAAACTCGTGCTGCGGCTGCCCGCAAGCTGGGGGGCGCGCACCCAGACCATCACCGTGCTGGGCAGCGTCGACGGCAGATCCTTCGCCACCATCGCCGCGGCCTCCGCGTTCACCTTCGACCCGGCGACCGGCAACACCGTCACCCGCACGCTGACGACCACCACGGCCCGCCACATCCGGCTGAGCATCGCCGGCAACACCGGCTGGCCGGCGGGCCAGCTCGCCCAGGTCGAGGTGTACGCCGCCAGCGGCACCACGGACAACCCGCCGACCGCCCCGAGCGGCCTCACGGTGACCGGGCGGACGGCGAGCAGCGTGTCCCTGGCCTGGACGGCGTCGACCGACGACAACGGCGTGACCGGCTACCAGGTACGCCAGGGCGGCACGGTGGTCAGCACGGTCACGGGCACCACGGCGACCGTGAGCGGGCTCAACGCGTCCACCTCGTACACCTTCACCGTCACCGCCCGCGACGCCGCCGGCAACACCTCGGCGGCGTCGAACGCGGTCACCGTGACCACCGACGCCCCGGCCAACGCCGACCTGGCCCGGGGCCGGTCCACCAGCGAGAGCGGCCACGTCCAGAGCTACGGCTCGGGCAACGTGGTCGACGGCGACGCGAACAGCTACTGGGAGAGCGCCAACAACGCGTTCCCGCAGTGGGTGCAGGTCGACCTGGGCGCGACGCGCACGGTCGGGCGGGTGGTGCTCAAGCTGCCGCCGTCGTCGGCCTGGGCCACCCGTACGCAGACCCTGGCCGTGGCGGGCAGCACTGACGGGGGCAGCTTCGGCACGCTGGTCGGTTCAAGCGCGCGCACCTTCGATCCGTCGACGGGTAACCAGGTGAGCCTCTCGTTCACCGGTACGCAGACCCGTTACGTACGGATCACCGTGACCGGTAACACCGGCTGGCCGGCCGGGCAACTGGCGGCACTGGAGGTGTACGCCAGCTGACCGGACGTGGGGCGGCCGCCGGACGCCGACCGGCG
>NZ_JBEXHY010000052.1:0-36375 GCF_040608295.1 Micromonospora sp. NPDC005197
TTTCCGTTAGCTGACGGAAACTGTCCAAGATCTGCGAGGAGGGGCGCCCGCTATGCCGGGTGTTCCGCTGCGCGGCGTTGGGTGGGGAAGGTCGGGGTGAGCGGGGTGGGGAGGTTGGTGACCCTGGCCTCGCCAGAGCGGTCGACCTCGACCGTCACCGGGGTGTCGGCCACGCGGAGGCCCTTGACCGTGACGGCGCCCAGCTCCGCGCCGGCCAGCGGGGTCAGCCGGACCGTGCCGCCCGGCACGTCGGGGTAGAGGCCCGTCGCGGCCTGGAGCAGCAGCACCGCGCCCGCCGCGGCCCACGCCTGGGGCCGGCACGCCGCCGGGTACGGCACCGGGCGATCGAGCAGCGTCCGGTCGTCGCCGCCGTACAGCTCCGGCATCCGGTAGTCGAACGCCTCGGCCGCCGTGAGCAGCCCCTCGGCCAGGCCGAGCGCGGCGTCGCGGTGCCCCGCGCGGGCCAGCCCGGCGAGCACGATCGCGGTGTCGTGGGTCCAGATCGAACCGCAGTGGTACGACAGCGGGCTGAAGCCGGCGTCGTCGGTGGACATCGTCCGTAGTCCGAAGCCGCCGGCCAGCGTGTCAGTGGTGAGCAAGCGGGCGACCTGGGCCTCCTCGTCGACGGTGAGCAGGCCGGTGCCGAGCAGGTGACCGATGTTGCTGGTCAGCGAGTCGACGGGGCGCTTGTCCCGGTCGAGGGCCAGGGCGGGCTGCGGGCCGTACCGGCCGTCGACCCAGAAGGTGTCCCGGAACCGGCGGGCCAGCGTGGCGGCGTGCTCGCGCCAGTGGTCCCCACCGGGGCGGCCGAAGGCGTCCAGCAGGGCGGCGCCGTTCACCGCCGCCTCGTGCGCGTACCCCTGCACCTCGGCCAGCACGATGGGCGCGGTGGCCAGGGAGCCGTCGTGGAACCGTACGGCGTCGCCGGAGTCCTTCCAGCCCTGATTGGACAGCCCGTGGCCGGTGGTGTCGATGTACTCGACGAGGCCGTCGCCGTCGGGGTCGGCGTGCTCGCCGAGCCAGCGCAGGGCGGCCTCCAGGTGCGGCAGCAGTGGCTCGACCTGCTCGGCCGGCAGACCCCAGCGCCACGCGTCGTGCAGCAGGTTGACCCAGAGCATGGTGGCGTCGACGGTGCCGTAGTAGGCCGGCGGGAGGCGCAGCCCGTTCCCGGGCAGCGCGAACTCCTGCCCGCGCAGCTCGTGCAGGATCTTGCCGGGGGCCTCCCCGGTGGCCGGGTCGACGCGGGTGCCCTGGCGGCGGGCGAGCACGCGCAGGGTGCCGGCGGCCAGGTCGGTGCCGAGCGGCAGCATCATCCGGGCGGCCCAGAGGCTGTCCCGGCCGAACAGGGTGAGGAACCAGGGGACGCCGGCGCCGAGGAAGACGTCCCCGGGCGCGCCGGTCTCGGCCAGGCGTAGCCCGCGCAGGTCGTCCAGGCTGCGGTCGAGGAAGCGGACCAGCCGTCGATCGTCGGCGGTCACCTCGGGTCGGGCCCACTCCGGTTCGCCGACCGGGCCGATCACCACGGCGCGCGGGTCCTCGACGGTCAGCTGCCAGCGCAGCACCGACTCGCCTCCGGGGGGCAGGTAGATCGGCCAGGCCAGCCGCGGCGCGGTGGCCCGTTCGTCGGCGGCGAGCACGTCGGCGTCGGGCGCGGTGACGGTGACGGTGATGCCGTCGGCCGACCAGGTGAGCAGGCCCGGCTGGCCGGTCTTGGCCTCCAGCGGCGCGGCGGCGCCACCGGACTTGACCACCTCGATGGGTGCCAGGTCGCAGCCGAGGTCGACGCTCACGGTGGCCCGTACGCCGACCGTGGCGGTGGAGACGATCCGCAGCTCCTCGGTGAGGCCGTTGCGAGTGGCCCGACGGAGCCGGTCGACGCGGACTGTGGGGTCGGGCGTGGGATCGCCGAGCCAGCGGGCCAGGCCCACGAAGCGGGCGCCGTGCGGGCCGTCCGCGCCGCGGGTCAGCCCCTCCAGCTCCTGGTCGTCGACCCGCAGTTCGGCCCGGGAGAGCACGCGGGCGTCGGCGTGGAAGACGCCCTGGACGCCGGTCGGGCGGATCTGCCCGGTCGCGTCCCCCAGCGCACTGGTCGGGGCGAGCACCACCGGAACCAACTCGTGCAGGAGGGGTTGCAGCTGGCGTTCGATCACGGCGCGGCTCCAGATCTCGGGGGGCGGGGCGGACATCTTGACAACGCGCCCCTGGCGGTGCAAAGTGCGAAACATTCCAGAAACTTGAACGATCTAATCCTGCACTATCCGAATTGGATCGTTCAAGACGGCGAGAGGGATTAAGTGCCCGAGAAGGTAACCATTGCGACGGTGGCCCGGCACGCCCGAGTAAGCCGGCAGACGGTCTCCAACGTGCTCAACGCGCCGCACATCGTGCGGCAGGAGACCCGCCAGCGGGTCGAGGACGCGATCAGCGCGCTCGGCTACCGGGCCAACCAGGCGGCCAGACAGATGCGCACCGGCCGGTCCCGCCTCATCGCCGCCCGGATCGAACCGACCCGCGACGGCATCAACGGCTCCGTTCTCGACCGCTTCCTGCACGGCCTCACCGAGACCGCCGACGCCGCCGGCTACCGGGTGCTGCTCTACACCGCCACCGACGACGAGCGGGAGATCGCCACCTACGACGACCTGCTCGGCACGTACGAGCTGGACGCGTTCGTGCTCGTCGGCACCAAGTACGGCGACCCGCGTACCGCCTGGCTCGCCGACCGGGACGTGCCGTTCGTGACCTTCGGCCGCCCGTGGGACGCGCTCGACGCGCACCCCTGGGTCGACGTGGACGGCGCCGCCGGCACCGCCGCCGCCACCCGGCACCTGCTCGGCGCCGGGCACCGGCGGATCGCGTTCATCGGCTGGCCCCTCGGGTCCGGTGTCGGCGACGACCGGCGGGCCGGCTGGCACGACGCGCTGCGCGCCGCCGGTGTCGACCCGACCGGGCTGCACCGCGAGACCGAGGACGGCATCGCCGAGGGCGAACGGCTCACTCGGGACCTGCTCGCCGCCGAGGCGCCGACCGCCGTGCTCTGCGCCAGCGACTCGCTCGCCCTCGGCGCGCTGCAGGCGATCCGGGGCACCGACCCGCCGGCGTCGGTGATCGGCTTCGACGACACGCCGGTCGCAGCCGCGGTGGGGCTGACCAGCGTCAGCCAACCGCTCGGCGAGGCCGCCGCCCGCTGCGTGGACCTGCTCACCGGGGTCCTCGACGGCAACCACGAGACCCCCACCCACGTGCTGCTCCAGCCCTCGCTGGCGCTTCGGCACACCGCGTAGTCCCATCCCCCACCAGGAGAGAACCCCATGGCACCTCGAAACCTCACCCGGGCGGCGGTGGCCGGCCTCGCCGCCGTCGCCCTTCTCGGTTCCGCAGCCTGCGGCAGCGGCTTCGACGACTCGTCCGGCGACGCCGCCCAGTCCAGCGGACCGGCCAGCCTGCAGATCCTGATCGGATCCTCCGGCGAAGCCGAGACCAAGGCCGTGCAGGACGCCGCGGCGAAGTGGGCCAGCGGCTCCGGCAACACCGCCACGGTCACCCCGGCGCAGGACCTCACCCAGCAGCTCGGCCAGGGCCTGGCCGGTGGCACCCCGCCGGACGTCTTCTACGTCGACGCGGCCCGCTTCGCCGACTACGCGAGCGTCGGCGCGCTGGAGCCGTACGGCGACAAGATCTCCAACCCGGACGACTTCTACGAGAGCCTGCGCACCACGTTCTCGTACGACGGCAAGCTCTACTGCGCGCCCAAGGACTTCTCCACCCTGGCCCTGCAGATCAACACGGACCTGTGGGCGAAGGCCGGACTGACCGACGCCGACGTGCCGACCACCTGGGACCAGCTCACCGCGACCGCCCAGAAGATCAAGGCGAAGGGGCAGGTCGCCCTGGCGCTCGGCGACACCCGGGACCGGATCGGCGCATTCCTGGTGCAGAACGGCGGCTGGCTGCTGAGCAAGGACGGCAAGCAGCCGACCGCCGACACCCCGGAGAACCTGGCCGCCCTCCAGTACGTCAAGTCCCTGCTCACCTCGGGCCTGGCCAAGTACCCGAAGCAGCTCGACTCGGGCTGGTCCGGTGAGGCGTTCGGCAAGGGCAAGGCCGTGATGACCATCGAGGGCAACTGGATCAAGGGCGCGCTGCAGAACGACTTCCCGAACGTGAAGTACAAGGTGGTGGCGCTGCCGGCCGGCCCGAAGGGACAGGGCACGCTCTCCTTCACCCAGTGCTGGGGCATCGCGGCGAAGAGCAAGTACAAGGACCAGGCCATCAAGTTCGTCGAGGCGATGACCAGCGGTGAGCAGCAGCTGACGTTCGCGAAGGCGGTCGGTGTCATGCCGTCGCGGCAGTCGGTGCGCGACCAGTACACGGCCGCCTCCCCGGCCGACAAGGTGTTCATCGAGGGCGCCGCGTACGCCCAGGGCCCGGTGAACGCGCCGAAGATGGACAGCGTCCTCAAGGACCTGGACACCGGTCTGCAGAGCCTGGCCAACGGCGACCCGAAGACCGTGCTGCAGAACTTCGACAAGAACGCCAAGGCGGCGCTCGGCGGCAGCTGACGCGTGAGGAAGGGCCCCGCGACAGCGAGGGGCCCTTCCTTTCACCGTCGGCTGAAGACAGGGAGGGAGGGGAGATGGCAACCGAGACACTGACCGCCGTGGCCACCGCGCCCGGGATGAGTCCCCGGCGACGGCGGGGTGGCGTCCGCGGCAACGAGAACCTCGCCGGCTGGCTCTTCGTCGCACCGGTGATCGTTATCCTGGGGCTGTTCCTGCTGCTGCCGATCCTGATGGCGCTCTGGGTCAGCCTGACCGACTGGAACGGGCAGGGCAGCCCGTTCACCGGCGACGTCCCGTTCGTCGGCGCGCACAACTACACCCAGTTGTTCACCGAGGACGGGCTGCCCCGCCGCGACTTCATGACCAGCATCCGCAACAACATTTACTACGTGGCGATCGTGGTGCCGGCGCAGACCGTGCTCGCGCTCGGGCTGGCGCTGGTGGTCAACAACCGGATGCTCAAGGGCAAGAGCTTCTTCCGCAGCGCGTTCTACTTTCCCTCGGTCACCAGCTCGGTCGCGATCAGCGTGGTGTTCCTGTTCCTCTTCGCCAACTCCGGCGCGGTGAACGCGCTGCTCGGCTTCCTCGGGATCGACGGCCCGGAGTGGTTCGCCGACTCTCGAGGCGTGCTGCACCTGCTCTTCGGCGCGGTCGGCGTCGACTCGCCCCCGGCGGCGCTCACCGACGGCGGCCCGTTCGGGCTGAGCTGGTGGGACTGGCTGGCCGGCCCCAGCGTGGCGATGATCTCGATCATCACGTTGGTCATCTGGACCACCTCCGGCACGTTCATGCTGATGTTCCTGGCCGGCCTGCAGAACGTGCCGGTGACGCTGGACGAGGCCAGCACGCTCGACGGAGCCTCCCGCTGGCAGCGGTTCCGCTACGTCACCCTGCCGATGATCAGGCCGACCACCTTCCTGGTGCTCACCCTCGGCATGATCGGCTCCTGGCAGGTCTTCGACCAGGTGTACGTCATGAGCCAGGGCGACCCGGCCAAGACCACCGTCACCCCGGCGTACCTGTCGTACCGGACCGCGTTCCGGGACTTCGACTACGGCTCCGGCGCGGCGATCTCGTTCGTGCTGTTCCTGATCATCATCGTGCTCACGCTGATCCAGCGTCGGGCGCTCGCCGAGCGGGACACCGACCGGCCGCGCCGCGGCTGGCGGCGTCGACGCGTACCGGAGAGGTCCTGACATGGCCGTGCTGACCGACCGCCCGGCGGCGGCGCCCGCGCGCGGCGACCAGCGCGCGGCCCGCACCCTGGTCACCCGCTTTCTGGGGTACGCCACGCTGGTCTTCTTCGGGCTGGTGTTCCTCTACCCGTTCGTCATCCAGATCGCGAGCTCGCTCAAGACCGAGCCCGACGCGGCGGCGAACCCGCTCTCGCCGATTCCGGACCCGCTCAGCCTCGCCGGCTTCGACCGGATCTTCGCCGGCACCAACTTTCCGCTCTGGCTGGGCAACTCGCTGCTGGTCACCGTGCTGGTGACCCTCGGCCGGGTGTTCTTCGACTCGCTCGCCGGGTACGCGTTGGCCCGGCTGCGATTCCGGGGTCGCGCCGGGCTGTTCGCCGCCGTCATCGCGGTGATGGCGGTGCCCGGCGTGGTGCTGCTGATCCCGAAGTTCCTGGTGCTCAACCAGCTCGGCCTCTACAACAGCTACGCCGGCCTGGTGGTGCCGCTGCTGGCCGACGCGGCGGGCGTGTTCATCATGAAGCAGTTCTTCGAGTCGATCCCGGTGAGCGTGGAGGAGGCCGCCCGCATCGACGGGGCGAGCATCTTCCGCACCTTCTGGTCGGTGGTGCTGCCGATGGCGAAGCCGGCGCTGATCACCCTGACCATCCTGTCGTTCCAGGGTTCCTGGAACGAGTTCCCGCACAGCCTCGTGTCGGTGCAGGACCCGGACCTGTTCACCCTGCCGCGCGGCCTCGCCGACCTGGTCAGCGGCTCGCTGGGCAGCGGCACCCAGTACCCGCTCAAGCTGGGCGCGGCGCTGCTCGCCACCATCCCGGTGGCGATCATCTTCGTGGTGTTCCAGCGCTACTTCGTCCGCGACGCCAGCGACGGCGCGGACAAGGGTTGACCGTACCGGTGCGGCGGCCCCGGGCCGCCGCACCGGTCACTCGGCCGGAACCTTCTCGGTCGGCACGGCCACGTGCAGGCGCACCTGAGGCACCAGCATGTCGTCGACGTCCAGCGCCCGGGCCGCGCCGTCGGGCTCCCAACCGGTGCTGGTGAGGAACTTCCGGGTCGCCTCGTCACCGTCGAACGCCCAGGCCACCGCCCGACTCATGCCGTCGGACCGCCACAGGTCGACGGTCGCGGCGAGCAGCCGACTGCCGTGCCCGCGCCGGCCCCAGCGCGGCTCCACCAGCAGGTCGGTCACCGCCGCCACGTCCGGGCCGAGCGCGTCGGCCGGCTCACCCGGGGCGAGCGCCTCGCCGTCGGCCGGGCCGGAGGCGGCGAACCCCACCAGATACGATTGCTCGGCCTGTTCGACGGCGACCAGCACCCGGTGCGCGCCCGAGGGCGGCTCCAGCACCGCGGCGCTCCACCGCCGGGCGAGGAACGCCTCGTCCAGGTTGTCGAGCACATGCCGAGGCAGAATGCGGCGGTACGCGACCCGCCAGGTCGCGAGCTGGATGCGTGCGATCTCGCCGGCGTCCTCGGGACGCGCCGGGCGGACGTACCCGAGAGCCATGGGACGGAAGCCTACGCAGGGCGAGGGAGGCGACGGTGGCGCAGGGTGCCAACAGGACGACCGCGCAGGTCGTCGGGGTGGTGGTGCTCGCCGCGGCGGTCACCGCGTTCCTCGCCGTCGCGGCCGTCCGGCACGGTTTCTTCGACCTCAAGGTCTACTACGGCGCGTTGACGTGGTGGGTGCACGACGGCGGGGAGATCTACGACTACCTCAAACCGGGGACCCAGTACGGCTTCACGTACCCGCCGTTCGCGGCGCTGGTCATGCTGCCGATGGCGTACCTGCCGTGGTCGGCCGCGATCGTGGTGAGCGTACTCGCCAGTGTGGTCACCACGACGGTGCTGATCTGGTGGCTGGTCGACCCGATCGCCCGCCGGGCCGGGTGGACTCCCTGGTTCGCCCTCGCCGTCGCGCTCTGCCTGGCCGCCGCCTTCGAGCCGATGCGGGAGACGGTCAACTTCGGCCAGGTGAACACACTGCTGCTGTTCCTGGTGGCGGTGGACCTGCTGCGGCTGCTGCCGGTCGGCGACCGGTGGGCCGGGGTGGGCATCGGCCTGGCCACCGCGATCAAGCTGACCCCGGGCATCTTCATCGTCTATCTGCTGGTCACCGGGCGGTGGCGGGCGGCGCTCACCGCCAGTGGCGCGGCCGCCGGGGTGACGTTGCTGGCCGGCGCGCTCTTTCCGGACGCCTCCCGGGAGTTCTGGACCGAGGCGCTGTGGAACACCGGGCGGGTCGGGGAGTTGGCGTTCGTCTCCAACCAGTCGCTGCGCGGGGTGGTCGCCCGGCTCGACCCGCAGCACCCGAGCACCCTGCTGTGGCTGCTGCTGGTGCTCGGCGCCCTGGCGCTCTGGGCCTGGCGGTCCCGGGTCGCCGTCGCCGCCGGTGACGAGGCGACCGGCCTGGCCCTGACCGGCGCGGTGATGTGCCTGGTCAGCCCGGTCACCTGGGTGCACCACCTGGTCTGGCTGCTGCCCGGGCTGATCCTGCTGGTCGACAACGCGATGGCCGCGCCGGCCGGCCGTCGACGGCGCGTCCTGCTGGCCGCCGCGACCATCGGCTACGTGCTGCTGATCAGCCGGACCGTCTGGTTCTGGGAGAAGGACTTCACCGGCGTCGACGGCTTCGTCGGCAGCAACGCGTACGTCTGGATCAGCCTGGCCCTGCTGGCCTTCCTGCCGGTTCGCCGGTGGCTGACACCGGGCAGGTCAGTCGTCGAGGCGTCCGGCGTACCGCAGCTCGACCAGTCCGACCGGCCCGCGCCCGCCGGCGAGCGGCACCTGGTAGGTCGACCGTTCACCGTCCGGTGACAGCCCCGACCGTTCGTAGAACCGGCGGGCCCGCCGGTTGTCCGCCAGCACCCACAGCCGGTAGCCGGTCCAGCCCCGTTCGCTGAGCCCGGCGCGGGCGGCGGCGAGCAGTTCGGCGGCCATCCCGTCGCCCCAGAACTCCGGCTCGACGTAGAGCGCCAGCACCTCGCCGACCGTCGGGTCCAGATCGTCGCGGTCCTGGTTGCGGCGGTACGGCCCGAACGTGGTGAAGCCGACGACCAGCCCGTCCACCTCGCCGAGCAGGGTGCTGAACGGGTGCTCCGGGTCGGCGGTGCCCAGGTCACGACGGCGCTGCGCCCAGGCCCCCACGTTGAGCCGTCCGAGCACCTCGTCCGGCATGAAGCCGGCGTAACCCGCCTGCCAGCCGTGCACGTGCACCCGGGCGACCGCCTCGGCGTCGTCGGGCTCCTCCCGGCGGATGGTCAGCATTGCACCGTTCTATGCCCCCGTAGCCGTCGGAGTCCAGCTTCCCGCACCGGCGTCGTACCGATGATTTATCGTCGCCGACGATGGCCGCACCGGAAGCACTCTCACTCGCCCAGGCCCGCCGGGTGGCACTCGCCGCCCAGGGTTTCGCCGACCCGCCGCCGGTCGGGGTGCCCACGCGTCGACATCTGCGCCGGGTCCTCGACCGGGTCGGGTTGATCCAGATGGACTCGGTCAACGTGCTGCAACGTGCGCACTACCTGCCGCTCTACAGCCGGCTCGGTCCGTACCCCACCGCGCTGCTCGACCAGGCCGCCTACCGCCGCCCCCGCGAGCTGTTCGAATACTGGGGCCATGAGGCGTCCCTCGTGCCGGTCGGGCTGCACCCGCTGCTGCGCTGGCGAATGGCCCGCGCGCACAGCGAATCCTGGGGTGGCATGCGGCGCATCGCACAGGAGCAGCCGGAGCTGGTCGCCTGGGTCCGGGCCGAGGTGGCCGCGCGGGGTCCGTTGACCGCCGCCGAGATCGAGCACGACGCGCCCCGGGAGACCGGCAACTGGGGGTGGAACTGGTCGGCGGTGAAGCGGGCGCTGGAGTTCCTGTTCTGGGCCGGCGAGGTGACCGCCGCCGAGCGCAGCACGTCCTTCGCCCGCCGCTACGACCTTCCCGAGCGGGTGCTCCCGCCGGCCGTGCTGGGCGCGCCTACCCCGACCGACGCCGAGGCGTACCGCGCTCTGGTGGCCCTGGCGGCGCGGTCGCTCGGGGTGGCCGCCGAACCGGAGCTGCGCGACTACTTTCGGCTGCCACTGGCCGGCGCCCGGCAGGCCGTCGCGGAGCTGGCCGAGGCCGGCGAGCTGGTGCCGGTCACCGTGGCGGGCTGGCGACAGCCGGCCTGGCTGCACGCGTCCGCCCGGCTGCCCCGGTGGATTCGGGGCAACACGCTGGTCAGCCCGTTCGACCCGCTGGTCTGGGAACGTGCCCGCACCGAGCGGCTGTTCGACTTCAGCTACCGGATCGAGATCTACGTCCCGGCGCCACAGCGGGTGTACGGCTACTACGTGCTGCCGTTCCTGCAGGGCGACCGGTTCACCGCCCGGGTCGACCTGAAGGCGGACCGCAAGGCCGGGGTGCTGCTCGTTCCGGCCGCCTGGGTCGAGCCCGGCGCCGACCCGGGGGAGACCGCCGTGGCGCTCGCCGCCGAGCTGTACCGGCTCGCCGGCTGGCTCGGGTTGGACGCGGTGGCGCCGCCCGCAGCCGGCGACCTGGCCGGTCCGCTCACCGCCGCGTTGGCCGGCGTGTCCGGTGTACCGTGAGCGCGTGACGAGCGTTCCCGGACCGGTCGACCAGCCGCAGCACGCCCCCGCTGCGAGCTGGCCGGCGAGCCCGCCGGATGGCTACGGCTACCCGGCGCCCGAGCCCGACCGGCTCACCCGGGGCGTTCTGTGGCTCTACGAGCGGTCGCCGCGCTGGGCGGTCCCGCTGGCCGCGGTCGGGTGCGTCGGCCTCGGCATGGCCTACGCGCTGCTGAGCAACCCGGCCCACGCCGACCCGGACGCCGCGCCGACCTGCCTGCTCAAGCTGACCACGGGGCTGGACTGCCCGGGCTGCGGCGGCACCCGCGCGCTCTGGTACGTGCTGCACGGCGACCTGCCGGCCGCCGCCCGACACCACTTCCTGTTCGTCTTCGCGCTGCCCTTCCTGGCGTACCTCTTCGTCGCCTGGGCGGGCCATCAGGCGTTCGGTTGGCGGCTGCCGGAGCTGCGGATCAGCTCGAAGGTCATCGTCGGGTTCCTGGGCGTGTGGCTGGCCTTCTCGGTGCTGCGCAACCTGCCCTGGGCGCCGTTCACCTCGCTCTACGTCTGAGGCCTGCCAGCCCCGGCCCGGCGTGCCGTGGATCGGCCTTCCTCGGCCTTCCTCGGGCGGGCCGTGAGGTCCTGCGCGTCCTGTAGAGCTGCCCCGGATATGGGGCGTGGCGGTGGTGCGCCCGGCGTCGTGCCGCCTGCCCCACTTCTGGGGCAGCTCTACAGGGAACCGGGGGTGTGCGAGACCCGCGAGCCACCGGATCCGCGCGTAGAGATCTTGGACACCTCCGGGCGCCGGCGCGTCCGCGAGCACCGGTGATTCGGCTGCGGTTGGCGGCTTCCACACCGCGAGCCCGACTTGGGTCGCAAGGCGCCCCGCCACTACAGTCCCAGGAATGCCGGAGATGGTGCAGCCCCAGGTCAAGTTGATCGCGTGGACCCAGTTCGCGGCCCCGGACGACGTGCCGTGGTCGACCGACGCCGAGGGCGGCCAGGCGCTCGCCGAGTTCGCCGGGCGGGCCTGCTACCAGTCGTGGAAGAAGCCGAACCCGGCGACCGCCACGAACGCCGGCTACCTCGCGCACATCCTCGAGGTCGGTCACCTCAGCGTGCTGGAGCACGGCTCGGTCACCTTCTACTTCACCGGGGTGTCCCGCTCCTTCACCCACGAGTTGATCCGGCACCGGCACTTCTCGTACTCCCAGCTCTCCCAGCGCTACGTCCCCGAGCGGGACGCGGCCATGGTCGAGCCGGCGGTCATCGCCGACGACCCCGAGCTGCACAAGAAGTTCACCGAGGCCGCCGAGGCGAGCGTGCGGGCGTACACCGAGCTGCTGGAGGGTCTTGAGCAGCGCTTCTCCGACGAGCCCAACCCGACGCTGCGCCGCAAGCAGGCCCGGCAGGCGGCCCGCGCGGTGCTGCCGAACGCCACCGAGACCCGGATCGTGGTCACCGGCAACTACCGGGCGTGGCGGCACTTCGTCGCCATGCGGGCCACCGAGCACGCCGACGTGGAGATCCGTGAGCTGGCTGTGGAGTGCCTGCGCCAGCTCCAGGGAGTCGCACCGAACGTCTTCGCCGACTTCGTGATCTCGACGCTGCCGGACGGCACCGAGGTGGCGGCCAGCCCGCACGAGGCGTCCTGAGCCCTTCCCCGGCAGGCTCCGGCTGGTCGTCCGCTAGGTTGGAGGGTATGACGCACGACCACCCCGACGCCGCGGCCCAACCGGCGTCCCGCCCCTTCGGCCGGGTGCTCACGGCCATGGTGAGCCCGTTCACCCCCGACGGCTCGCTCGACCTCGACGGCGCCGCCCGACTGGCGAGCCACCTGGTCGACGAGCAGGGCAACGACGCGCTGGTGGTCAACGGCACCACCGGTGAGTCGCCGACCACCACCGACGCGGAGAAGGAACGCCTGATCCGGGCCGTGGTGGAGGCCGTCGGTGACCGGGCCAGGGTCGTCGCCGGGGTGGGTACCAACGACACCCGGCACACCATCGAGCTGGCCACCGCCGCCGAGAAGGCCGGCGCGCACGGCCTGCTCGTGGTCACCCCGTACTACAACAAGCCGCCGCAGAGCGGTCTGCTGCGGCACTTCACCGCGGTGGCCGACGCCAGCGGACTGCCGGTGATGCTGTACGACATCCCGCACCGCTCCGGCGTGCCGATTGACACCGAGACACTGGTCCGGCTCGCCGACCACGCGCGGATCGTCGCGGTCAAGGACGCCAAGGGCGACCTGACCGCCACCAGCTGGGTGACCAGCCGGACCGGCCTCGCCTTCTACAGCGGCGAGGACGCGCTCACCCTGCCGGCGCTGGCCGTCGGCTGCGTGGGCGTGGTCGGCACCTCGACGCACTTCACCGGGGCGCTGACCGCACAGATGATCGAGGCGTACGACGCGGGGGACATGCCGGCCGCGCTTGCCCTGCACCGGCGGCTGCTGCCGCTGTTCACCGGCATCTTCCGCACGCAGGGCACCATCCTGGTGAAGGCGGGCCTGGCGTCGCTGGGCCTGCCGGCCGGCCCGGTGCGACCCCCGCTCGTGGACGCCACCGACGACGAGATCGCCCAGCTGCGCGCGGACTTCGCGGCAGCGGGCCTGGAGCTGCCCGAATGATCGAACGACACGATGGGCGCCGAGTGATGGCGTCGCAGAATGAGGTGGACGCGTGACCGAGGCGCACATCGAGGCGGAACTGCCCCCGCCGCTGCCGGAAGGTGGCCTGCGGATCATCCCGCTCGGCGGGCTCGGCGCCATCGGTCGGAACATGACCGTCTTCGAGTACGACGGCAAACTGCTGATCGTCGACTGCGGGGTGCTCTTCCCCGACGTCGAACAGCCGGGCGTGGACCTGATCCTGCCCGACTTCGGCCCGATCCTGGACCGGCTGGCCGACGTCCAGGCGATCGTGCTGACCCACGGCCACGAGGACCACATCGGCGCGGTGCCGTACCTGCTCGCCCACAAGCCCGACATCCCGCTGGTCGGCTCGCAGTTCACCCTCGCCCTGGTCGAGGCGAAGCTGGCCGAGCGGCGCATCCAGCCGTACACGCTGACCGTGCGGGAGGGCGGCCGCGAGCGGCTCGGCCCGTTCGAGTGCGAGTTCTTCGCGGTCAACCACTCCATCCCCGACGCGCTCGCCGTGGCCATCCGCACCCCGGCCGGCCTGGTGCTGCACACCGGCGACTTCAAGATGGACCAGCTCCCGCTGGACGGCCGGATCACCGACCTGGCCGGCTTCGCGCGGCTCGGCGCCGAGGGCGTCGATCTGCTGCTGTCCGACTCCACCAACGCGGAGATCCCCGGCTTCGTCACCCCGGAGCGGGAGATCGGGCCGGTGCTCGACTCGATCTTCGCGAAGGCCAAGGGCCGGATCATCGTCGCCTCGTTCGCCTCGCACGTGCACCGGGTGCAGCAGGTCTTCGACTCCGCCGCGGAGCACGGCCGCAAGGTCGCGCTGATCGGTCGGTCCATGGTCCGCAACATGGGCATCGCCCGGGACCTCGGCCTGCTCAACATCCCGGCCGGCCTGGTCATCGGGATCGAGGAGGCGACCACGCTGCCTCCCGAGCAGATCGTGCTGATGTCCACCGGTTCGCAGGGTGAGCCGATGAGCGCGCTGGGCCGGATGGCCAGCGGCGACCACCGGCACATCACCATCGCGCCCGGTGACACAGTCGTGCTGGCGTCGTCGCTGGTGCCGGGCAACGAGACCTCGGTCTACCGGGTCATCAACCGGCTCGCCCGGGCCGGCGCGGTCGTCGTGCACAAGGACGTGGCGAAGGTGCACGTCTCCGGGCACGCCCCGGCCGGCGAACTGCTCTACCTGCTCAACGTGGTTCGGCCCAGCAACCTGATGCCGGTGCACGGCGAGTGGCGTCACCTGCGCGCGCACGCCCGCCTCGGCATCGAGTCGGGGGTCGCCGCCGACCGGGTCGTGATCTGCGAGGACGGCGACGTGGTCGACCTCGTCGAGGGCCGGGCCAGCCTCGTCGGGCACGTGAAGAGCCGGTACGTCTACGTCGACGGTCTCGCCGTCGGCGACGTCAGCGAGTCGCTGCTCACCGAACGGCGGATCCTCGGCGACGGCGGTTTCATCGCCACCACAGTGGTCGTCGACTCGGTCACCGGCAAGGTGGTCGCCGGCCCGACGCTGTCCGCGAAGGGCTTCTCCGAGGACCCGGAGGCGTTCAACCCGGTGGTGCCGCTGGTCACCGAGGCGCTCAACCGGGCCGCCGCGGACGGCATCACCGACCCGCACCAGCTCCAGCAGATCGTCCGGCGGACCGTGGGGCGGTGGGTCAACGACAAGTACCGTCGTCGACCGATGATCGTGCCCACCGTCGTCGAGGTCTGAGCACGTCGCGCTGACGCCGGTCCACCCGTTGCGGGTGGGCCGGCGTCGCCGTGTCGGCCGCCGGGCGGTCAGGGCAGGTCGGCCACCGCTTCGGCGTACGCGACGCCGGTGGCGATCGCGGCGTCCACCAGCACCAGCAGTTGCGCCGGCGCCACCCCGTGGGTCAGGTCTGTCGCCACGTCCCCGGCGAGCACGATCTCCGTGTCGAGATCGTGCGCGTACGCCTTGGGCAGCAGCCGGTCGTGGTTCCAGGCGTTGCAGAAGGCGTACGCCTCGGCGCGGCGCGCGGTCGGCAGCCGGCGGGCGGCCATCGCCCGGGTGTGCAACACCTCGCCGCGTTCGCCGGCCCGACGGAACTGGATCACGGCCGCACCCCACCGGCCGACCACGGTGCCGCCGTCGTCGACCAGGTACCGGTCGCCGCGCCTGTCCAGCGTCGAGGTGATCATGTCGGTGGTGAGCGCCATCACCTCCCGCTCGGAGTCCGCCTCCGCGCCGGCCTCGTCCGCCCCGGGCTCGTGCGCGCCGGCCTCGTGCGCGCCGGCCTCGTCGCCAACCTCGTCGGCGGCCTCGTCGTCGGCGGGCAGCGGCGCTGCCGTCGCGGATGGTCGCTCGGCCAGCCAGGCCGCCATCCGGCCGGACTGGTGACCGGTGCCGTTGCGGGCGTCGAAGCTGCCCGCCAGGTCGGTGGCGAGGCCGAGCAGCAGCGCGCCCAGGGTGCCCACCTCCAGTTCGGTGGCCGGGCGATCGACGTACGCCGGGCGGTGCACCGTCCGGTCACCCAGCCCCGCCTCCTCGGCCAGCCCGCAGACCAGCGCCCCGGCGGCGGCGAACTCCATCGCGGCGAGGTCGTCGGTGGGCCGGTCCAGTCGGGGCAGCTGCTCGGTCAGGACGGTCAGCCCGCGTTCCAGGTGCCCGCCGAGCGCGCAGAACCGCAAATGCGTGGCGAGGTACGGAAAGGCGGAGCGCTCGCGCCGGTGTCGCCGGTACGCCCGCACGTGCGCCGCCGCTGCCTGCTCTGGTTCGCCGAGCCGCAACAGCGGCAGCAGATCGGCGACCAGCGCCCGCTCGGGCTGGTCGGTGCACTCCTGAGCGTCGCCGTCGTACGCCCGCAGCTCACTGCGTGCGGCCTGCCACTCGCCCCAGCCGGCGAGCAGTTCCGCGCGTCGGGCCGGGGCGCAGCCGGGGCATCCACCGGCCGGGCCGGGACGCGTGCCCGCCCACCCCTGGAAGAAGCGGCGGGCGGTGGGTTCGTCGCCGAGGTGGTCGGCGATCCGGCAGCGCAGCTCGGCGACGGTCGGCGCGTCGGGGCCGTCCGCCCCCACCCGGTGGGCCAGGTCGTCCAGCAGGAGTCGGGTCTGGTCCAGCCCGACCCGAGGCGTGCCGAGCAGCGCCTCCACCGCGTAGCGCTGGTAGCGCGCCAGCAGCTCAGCCTCGGCGTCGGTGAGCAGCGCGGGCCACCGGTCGGCGGCGGCCCGGCAGCGTCGCAACGGCTCGACCAGCCGCCACCGCTCGCCGTGCAGCAGGTACGCCTCGATCAGGGCGAACCGGGCGTCCATCGCGGACCGGACGTCCCCGGCGGCGTCGGCCCGTTCGGCGACCCGTTCCAGGGCGACCAGCCGACCGGGCCCGTCGGGCAGGTCCCGGGCGTCGGCGAGCGCGGCCACCAGCGCCAGGACGCGCTGACCTGCGACCCGGCCATCGGAGGGGCCGTCCGCCCGGTCGGTGCGGCTGCCCGCCGCCTCCTCCCGCCCGGTCACGCCGACACCGCGCCGGGCAGCCGGCCGACGGCGACGGCGAGCTGGCAGCCGGCCGTGATGCCACAGTCGAGCAGTTGGTCGAGCTGGTGCGGTGTGACCCCGCGCTCCAGGTCGGTGATCACCTCACCGTAGATCCGGGCCTGACCGCCGTCGTCGACGTGCACGAACGCCTTCGGCCAGAGCCGGTCGTGGTTCCAGGCGTTGCAGAAGGCGTACAGGGCGGGCACCTGCTCGATCCCGAAGGCGGGCGCGACCATGGTGCGGACCTGGAGCAACTCGCCGTCCACCCCGAGACGCAGGAACCAGATCAGGTTGTCGTCGAAGCGACCCACGAGGTCACCGTTCACGGCGCGGCCGACCGTCCGGCCACGCGCGGCGAGCACCGCGGCGACCAGCTCGTCGGTCAACGGGCGCAACCTACCGGGGTGCCCGGCCAGCGGATCGTCCTCGAGTCTCGGCGACGCCATCGGGCATCCCTTCTGAGGCGGATATCACGACCGGCGGCGGGGTCAGTGCTGCGACGCGCGGACACGACCCGGAAAAGCGGCGATCTGCCCGGCCCCACCGTTACCGTGACTCTATGGCGGGCCGTACCTCTCAGGCGAGCCGGCGACGCGGCGCGTCGCCGCGCGGTGGCACCAACAGCCGTGCCCGTCAACCGGCGAAGAAGACCCGGGCGCCGGTACGGCGGCGCACCACACCCGCCCGCCCGGGGCCGGCCGTCTACGTTGGCCGCGCGATCGGTGCACTGTGGATGGGGCTGGCGCACGGGATGGGCTGGGCGGTGCGGGCCGCCGGCCGGCAGGCCGCCTCCGCCCGCGACCTCGACCCCGAGCACCGTCGCGACGGCGGCGGGCTGCTGCTGTTCGGGCTGGCCCTGCTCACCGCCGTCGCGCTCTGGTTCTCCGGGGCGGGTCCGGTGGGCGCGCGGCTGGCCGACACGATCCGGCTGTTCCTGGGCGCGATCTCCGTGGTGGTTCCGGTGCTGCTGATGATCGGGGCGTGGCGGCTGATGCGCCAGCCGGCCGATCCGGAGCACCGGGGCCGCGGGTTGATCGGGTGGGGCTCGCTGCTGGTGTCGACCGCCGCGCTGCTCCAGATCGGTCAGGACCCGACGAACACCGTGCAGCGTGACTACGCCGGTGGCCTGGTCGGCGCCGGCGTGGGCGGGTTGCTGGAGCGGGCGGTCACCGCGTGGGTGGCCGTACCGTTGCTGGTCCTGCTGTTGCTCTTCGGCCTGCTCGTGGTCACCGCGACGCCGATCAACAAGATTCCCGAGCGGCTGGGCCTGCTCGCCGGAGGGTTGATCGCGCCTCCGGAGGCCACCGAGGAGGACGACGAGCCGGTCGCGCGGCCCGCGCGCAAGCGTCCGGCGAAGCGGATGCCGCCACCGATCGACCCGGACGACTTCGATGATCTGGAGGGCGCCGACCTCCAGGAGACCACGGTCCTGCCGCGCAAGGCGCCGGCGAAGGTGCCGGCCAGCCGCAAGCCGGCCGAGCCGCCGGAGCACTCGCCCGCGCCCACCCGCGCCGAGCAGCTCGCGTTGACCGGTCTGTCCGGCGACTACACCCTGCCCCCGGCGAACATGCTCAGCGCCGGTGCCGCCGCGAAGACCCGCAGCAAGGCCAACGACGAGGTGATCGCCGCGCTGACCGGCGTCTTCGACCAGTTCGACGTGGACGCCGCGGTCACCGGCTTCACCCGGGGCCCGACGGTCACCCGCTACGAGGTGGAGCTGGGGCACGGGGTCAAGGTCGAGCGGATCACCCAGCTCTCCCGCAACATCGCGTATGCGGTGAAGTCGCCGGACGTACGGATCCTCAGCCCGATCCCGGGCAAGAGCGCGGTCGGCGTGGAGATCCCGAATACCGACCCGGAAAACGTGGCGCTCGGCGACGTGCTGCGCTCGCGGGCGGCGACCAGCGACCACCATCCGATGGTGGTGGCGCTCGGTAAGGACATCGAGGGCGGCTACGTGGTGGCCAACCTCGCCAAGATGCCGCACATCCTCATCGCCGGGGCCACCGGCGCGGGCAAGGCGCTGGCCCTGGACACGCCGATCCCGACACCTGACGGCTGGTCCACGATGGGCGACCTCCAGGTTGGCGGGAAGGTTTTCGACGAACACGGCCGCAGCTGCACCATCGTCGCTGCCACCCCAGTGATGTACGACCGCCCCTGTTACGAAGTGGAGTTCTCCGACGGCACGGTGATTGTCGCCGACGCGCAGCACCAATGGCAGACGACGACCAGAGCTGGCCGGACCCAGCGAACCCATCGTTGGAGGGACGGGGCCTACTGGTCGGCGGATGATCGGCACCGGCTGGCTACAAAGACCGACGAGGTGTTGGCAGAGCCTGATCGTTCGGTATCGACCGACGAGGTTGTCTCCGATGTCGGCCAGCAGTTTCGGAACGCGCTGTACAAGGTGGTGCGTGGGCTGCCGAAGGAGTTCGGCAATACCCTGACCAGCTATGTGCGGGGCGGACGCGAGGTGGCCCGCCGAGTTCCCGCCTATTCCCGCCACCGTCTTTATCAGGCGTTGAACGAACTCGTCGCTGATCCAGGCCGGTCGGGTCGGAGGCGCAGCTTCGACGACCGGCCAGTGACGACCGAAGAGATCGCAGCTTCGCTGCGGGTGGTCGGGCGTGGCGGGTCCTGGGCCAACCATGCGGTTGCGGTGTGTGGACCACTCGACTATCCGGAGCAGGATCTACCAATCGCTCCGTACACGATGGGTTGTTGGCTGGGTGATGGCACGACCGGCTCGGCCTCCTTCACCTGCGACGAGGATGAGTTACTGGACAACATTCGGCTTGACGGGTACGTGGTGACGAAACGCCCCTCCAGCCGGAGGCATTACACGATCTCCAACAAACCAGAACGGGACGGGCGAATCGCCGAGGCTGTGAATCTGTTCGCTCAGGGTGTAAGCCTCGTTCGGGCGTCTCGGCAGGCCGGGGTCGGCCTTTCCGCTGTATGCCTGGCGGCTCGCGGTCGGGCCAGGGTTGCACGGCCGGGCCGCCGCGAGCCAGACTCTGCGCTCCGAGAGCAGTACCGGACGTTGCGGCACTTGTTCCGCGAGATCGGGACGAAACACATTCCTGCCAGCTACCTGCGCTCCTCGGAGGAGCAGCGGCGGGCTCTGCTGGCTGGTCTGTTGGACACGGACGGAACAATTTCCCCTCGGGGCGGAGTCGAGCTGGGGCTCACAAACCAACGTCTGGCACAGGATGCTCTAGAGCTGATCATCGGGCTCGGCTACCGGGCGACAATGACGACCAAGCGGGTGAAGGGCCGGAGCGAGTCGTCCTCCACCTTCTATCGAATTCACTTCACCCCGGCCGACAAGGTCTTCCGGCTGACACGCAAAGCGAGCCGCCAGGTGGTCGGCGGGCGTTCCACGACTGCCCGTCGTTACATCGTGGATGTACGACCAATCGCCTCGGTGCCCGTCCGGTGCATCGAGGTCGACAGTCCGAGTCATCTGTACCTGGCCAGCCGCGCGTGCATCCCCACCCACAACTCCAGCTGCCTCAACACCCTGCTGGTGTCTGTCCTCACCCGGGCCACCCCGGACGAGGTGCGGCTGCTGCTGATCGACCCGAAGCGGGTCGAGATGACCGGCTACGAGGGCATCCCGCACCTGGTCACCCCGATCGTGACCAACGCCAAGAAGGCGGCCGACTCGCTGGACTGGGTGGTCCGCGAGATGGACATGCGCTACGACGACCTCGCCGCCAACGGGGTCCGGCACATCGACGACTTCAACCGCAAGGTCCGCAACGGCGAGATCAAGGCTCCGCCGGGCAGCGAACGGGAGATGCGTCCGTACCCGTACCTGTTGGTGATCGTGGACGAGCTGGCGGACCTGATGATGGTCGCGCCGCGCGACGTGGAGGACTCGGTCGTCCGGATCACCCAGCTGGCCCGGGCCGCCGGCATCCACCTGGTGCTGGCCACCCAGCGCCCCTCGGTCGACGTGGTGACCGGTCTGATCAAGGCGAACGTGCCGTCCCGGCTGGCGTTCGCCACGTCGTCCCTCGCCGACTCGCGGGTCATCCTGGACCAGCCCGGCGCGGAGAAGCTGCTCGGCCGCGGTGACGGTCTCTTCCTGCCGATGGGCGCCTCGAAGCCGGTCCGGATCCAGGGTGCCTGGGTCACCGAGCGCGAGATCGCCGACGTGGTGAAGTTCTGCAAGGACCAGCGCGAGCCCGAGTTCCGCCCGGACGTGCTGGCTCCCGCCCAGGAGAACAAGAAGAAGATCGACGAGGACATCGGCGACGACCTCGACCTGCTGGTGCAGGCGGTGGAGCTGGTGGTCACCTCGCAGTTCGGCTCCACCTCGATGCTCCAGCGCAAGCTGCGGGTCGGTTTCGCGAAGGCGGGCCGTCTCATGGACCTCATGGAGACCCGGGGCGTGGTCGGGCCGTCGGAGGGGTCGAAGGCGCGCGACGTGCTGGTCAAGCCGGACGAGCTGGAGGACGTCCTGGCCGGCCTGCGTGGCGACGTGGACTGACAGCGCCGGCCCGGCCCGCTGACAGCGACGGGCCCGCCGGAAGCCGGCGGGCCCGTGCAAGCAGAACGCTCAGTTGTTGATCAGCGCGCCGATGATCACCAGGCTGATGATCGCGGCGACGACGCTGGCCGCGGCGGCGTACCAGCCCAGCGGCTTGTCGCCCAGGACGGCGCCGACGACGCCGGCGATCACGCCGAGCACACCGAAGATGATCGGGTTGAGCAACAGGGCGAGCACGGCGAAGACGAAGCCCACGATGGTGAGGATGCGGGCGGCGTTGTTACGCGGGCGGGCGGTGGTGGGGACGTCGGCCATGTCTTCCTCCGGTGTGAGAGCCTGTCGTGCCAGACCGATCAACTACCCACCGTGGACATTGGTCACGCGTACCTCTTCAGTGGAAGATCTTCAGTCCGACCACGCCGGCGATCACCAGCAGCAGGCAGAGGACCCGGGGCAGGCTGGCCGACTCGCCGAGCGCCAGCATCCCGACCAGCGCCGTCCCCACCGCGCCGATGCCGACCCAGACCGCGTAGCCGGTGCCGACCGGGATGTCGCGCAGCGCGTACGCCAGCCCGCCCATGCTCAGCACCAGGGCCAGCACGAACACCGCCGACGGGAGCAGCCGGCTGAAGCCGGCGCTGCGGTCCAGGGCGATCGCCCAGACCGTCTCCAACAGTCCAGAGATCACCAACACCAGCCAGGCCATCGTCCACCTCACGAAGGAGCGCCCGGGCTGCCGCACCGGACGAGTCGGGTCGTCACGTGGGGCGTCTTGGCCTGACCGGGTACGCCCACCACTCGTCCGGAGTGGTCACCGGCATCCGGGGCCACCGTGGCCGACGCTAGCACCGGCCCGGCGGCCGGGATGGTGACTCCCGCCACCACGCGTTGACCTCTACCTCGCTTCAACTTGCAGTATGGCGAGATGGCCCTGCTCTATGCCGATCCCGAGATCGCCGCCGTCCTGGACGCCACCACCACCGTCGACGCCATGCGCGTCGCCCTGGTGGCCGCGTACGAGGGGCGGCTCGTCGCCCCGCCCCGGGCCGCCGCCCCGCTCGGCGGGGGACGGATGGTGCTCACCGCCGGGCACCTGGTCGGCGAGTGGTACGGCTACCGCTCGTACGACACGTTCGGCCACCCGCAGGGCGAGCAGCTGGTGGTGCTGCACGACGCCCGCACCGGCGCGGTCCGGGCGGTAGCCGTCGGCGAGGAGCTGGGCTCCCGGCGTACCGGTGGGCTGGGTGGCGTCGCGGTCGACGCGCTGGCCCGGCCGGACGCGGCGACCCTCGGCGTGATCGGCTCCGGGCGGCAGGCGTGGACCCAGGTGTGGGCCGCGGCGGCCGTCCGTCCGCTGCGCGAGGTGGTGGTGCACAGCCGCTCGGCGGCGCGCCGGGACTCCTTCGCCGCCCGGGTGCGCGCCGAGCTGGGCGTGCCGGCCCGCGCGGTCGCCGACCCGGGCGCGGCCGTCACCGGACGGGACATCGTGGTGCTCGCCACCACCAGCCCCACCCCGGTGCTGCGCGCCGCCGATGTGAGCCCCGGCACGCACGTCAACGCGGTCGGTTTCAAGCAGCACGACCGCAGCGAGTTCGGCACCGACCTGCTGGACGTCGCCGACCTGCTGGTCACCGACTCGCCGGCCCAGGCGGCGGACTACCAGCCGCCGATGCTCGCGGCCCTGCCCCCGTACGCCGGACAGTTGCGTGACCTGGGCGGCATCCTGGCCGGCGCGGTCCCCGGCCGGACCACCGCGGACCAGCTCTCCGTCTTCTGCTCCACGGGCCTGGCCGGCACCGAGGTCTTCCTGCTCGACGCGCTGACCCGCGTGGGCGCCGCGACCCGCTGACGGGTCGGCGCCCGGCGACGACGCGCGAGGTGTGTGCCGGACGACCACCCCGGCCCGCGTGCGCGGGCTTCCGCGGCCGGCCCGGTACCCTCGGATGGTGTCTGCCACCTCTCCTTCTCCTTCCGACAACGCCGACGGCCGTCGCGTCGCCCTGCTGACCCTGGGCTGTGCCCGCAACGAGGTCGACTCGGAGGAGCTGGCCGCCCGCCTGCACGCCGACGGCTGGCAGGTGACCACCGACGGCGAGGGCGCCGACGTGGTGGTCGTCAACACCTGCGGTTTCGTGGAGAAGGCCAAGCAGGACTCCATCCAGACCCTGCTCGCCGCCGCCGGCACCGGCGCGAAGGTGGTGGCCGCCGGCTGCATGGCCGAGCGCTACGGCCGGGAGCTGGCCGACAGCCTGCCCGAGGCGCAGGCGGTGCTGAGCTTCGACGACTACCCGGACATCGCCGCCCGGCTGAACGCCGTCGTCGCCGGGGAGCAGATCACCGCGCACACTCCCCGGGACCGCCGCGAGCTGCTGCCGCTGACCCCGGTGCAGCGCCAGAGCGCCACCGTGTCCCTGCCCGGGCACGGCACCGTGGCGCGCACCGTCGTCGACACCGACGAGCACACCCCGGCGCACCTGCGCCAGGTGCTGCGCCGCCGACTGGACACCGGCCCGGTCGCCTCGCTGAAGCTCGCCAGCGGCTGCGACCGGCGCTGCGCGTTCTGTGCCATTCCCGCGTTCCGTGGGGCCTTCGTCTCGCGTACGCCGGACGAGCTGCTCGCCGAGGCGGAATGGCTGGCCAAGACCGGCGTACGGGAGCTGGTGCTGGTCAGCGAGAACTCCACCTCGTACGGCAAGGACCTCGGCGACCCCCGCGCGTTGGAGAAGCTGCTGCCGCAGCTCGCCGCGGTGTCCGGCATCGTCCGGGTGCGGGTGAGCTATCTCCAGCCGGCCGAGACCCGGCCCGGTCTGGTCGAGGCGATCGCCGGCACACCGGGGGTGGCCCCGTACTTCGACCTGTCGTTCCAGCACTCCAGCGAGCCGGTGCTGCGTCGGATGCGGCGTTTCGGCTCCACCGACCGGTTCCTGGAGCTGCTGGCCAGTGCCCGCGCGCTGGCCCCGGAAGCGGGCGCGCGGAGCAACTTCATCGTGGGCTTCCCCGGCGAGACCCGCGCCGACATCGACGAGCTGACCCGGTTCCTGACCGAGGCCCGACTCGACGCGATCGGCATGTTCGACTACAGCGACGAGGACGGCACCGAGGCGGCCGGCCTGCCCGGCAAGGTCTCCGCCGCGACCATCAAGCGGCGCTACGACCGGCTCAGCGCGCTCGCCGACGAGCTCTGCTCGCAGCGGGCCGAGGATCGGCTCGGCTCGACCGTCGAGGTGCTCGTCGACGCGATCGTCGACGGCGTGGTGGAGGGCCGGGCGGCGCACCAGGCGCCGGAGGTGGACGGTTCCACCACCCTTGTCGCACCTGCCGATGGCGGGGTCGACCTGGCCGCGTTGCGCCCGGGTGACCTGGTGCGGGCCACGGTGACCGGCACCGAAGGGGTGGATCTGCTCGCGGTGCCGGATGAGATGATCTCGGCGGCGCCCGGCGCGGCACGGTGACGGCGGGCCCGGACGAAGCGGGGGAGCCAGGTGGTGCGGTGCCGGAAACGCCATGGCGACCCGAGCGGAGCGAGGCGGTGACCGGGGCGACGGAGTCGACGCCGGCCCGGGTGGTCGCGCGGGTGCCCGTGCTCAACGCGGCCAACGCGCTGACCGCGCTGCGGCTGGTGCTGGTGCCGGTCTTCGCCGCGTCCGTGATCGTGTCGGGGATGACCCACGCGGGCTGGCGGATGGCGGCCTGCCTGATCTTCGCGGTGGCCTCAGCGACCGACCTGGTGGATGGCTGGATCGCCCGCCGGTTCGCTCTGGTCACCTCGGTCGGCAAGGTGGCCGACCCGATCGCCGACAAGGCGCTCACCGGCGCGGCCCTGGTGCTGCTCTCCTGGTACGACCGGCTGCCCTGGTGGGTGACGGCGCTGATCCTCGTCCGCGAGCTGGGCATCACCGGGCTGCGGTTCTGGGTGATCCGGCACGGGGTGATCGCGGCCAGCCGCGGCGGCAAGATCAAGACTGCGCTCCAGATCCTGGCCATCGCCTGGTACCTCTGGCCGATGCCGGCCGCCCTCGTGGCCGTCGGCCCCTGGATCATGGGTGCCGCCGTCCTGGTCACGGTGGCGACGGGCTTCGACTACATAACCCAGGCCCTCCGCCTCCGCCGCCCCCACCACCCCTGACCCCCCGGTGATCATGAAGTTATTGCCGTCCGGGCCGGCGTGTCGGGGCGATAACTTCATGATCGACGGGGTTCGGCCGGGAGGGTTGGGGGTCGGCGGGTGGGGAAGGACGAGCTCATGCGGCGGGAAGAGCGGGACGAGAACGCAACGGGTAGCGCGGCGGCGGGTGTCGTGCACAGTCTGTCGCAGCGCCACGAGACAGTGGCCACCGTCGAGTCGCTCACCGGCGGGCTGCTGGCCGCGTCGATCGTGGAGATCGCCGGGGTCAGTGGGATCTACCGGGGCGGGCTGGTCGTCTACGCCACCGAGTTGAAGTCCACGCTGGCTGGCGTACCGGCCGATCTGCTGGCCGAGCGCGGCCCGGTCGACCCGGACGTGGCGGCGGCGCTCGCCGAGGGCGGCCGGCGGCGCTGCGGCGCGGACTGGGGGCTCGCCACCACCGGGGTCGCCGGCCCCGAGCCGCAGGACGGCAAGCCCGTGGGCCTGGTCTACGTCGCGGTCGCCGGCCCGAGCGGTGTCGAGGTCCGCCAGCTCGACCTGGACGGCGGGCGGGACCACGTACGCTCGGCCGCCGTGATCGAGGCGCTGCGACTGCTCGCCGAACGGATCCACGCCGCCGACGAAGCCGCCCGGGACGGGTTGGAGACGGCAGACGAGGCCGCCCGGGACGGTCTGGGGACGGCCGGTGCGGGGCGTCGATGAGCCGCCCCGGGCGAACCAACGGGCGGGGCGGGATGTCGCCGGGCCCCACAGCGGGTACGGTTGCGGGAAGGCTCCGACGCTCGGAGTCGGCGCGGTCCGCTGCGGCCGGCCGCCCGACGCCGGGCGAGAGGTATCCCTCAGGGGGAGGTGCGATGGTCCTGCTACGCCGGGTGATCGGTGACGCACTGCGGGCGCGCCGGCAGGGACAGCAGCGCACACTGCGTGAGGTGTCCACCGCCGCCAACGTCAGCCTCGGCTACCTCTCCGAGATCGAGCGGGGGCACAAGGAGCCGTCCAGCGAGCTGCTCGCCGCGATCTGCGACGCGCTCGGCGCCCGCCTGTCCGAATTGCTGCGCGAGGTGAGCGACACCGTGGCCCTCGCCGAGCAGATGCCCGCCGGGGTGCTCGTCGGCATGCAGGACGAGCCGGCCGAGGCCGCGCCCGTCGGCGCGACGACCGCCGTGCGCAAGGGCGCCAACCGGGGCGTCCGTCAGGTCACCTCCGATGGCAAGGTCGCCGTGTCGGTCCGGCAGGACTCGCCGCTGCGGGCAACCCTGCGCAGCACCCGGGTTCGCCCCACCGAGCGCGACCGGGACGTGGTCTGCGCCGCCTGAGCCCGCCGAGCGGTTGACCATGGGCGACGTGGCCACAGCCGCGTAGGGTGGCCCGCAGGAGCCGACGGTTCCCGTCGAGCACCCGGTACGGATGCCTCGGTGGCGTTCGGCTGGGACGATGGAGACCGGCCGGTCCGCGGTCGGTCGGCTGAACCCGGCCCGATCGCGGTGGAGCGACGCTACTGAGGGGATACCGCGGAGATGGCGAACCCGTTCGTCAAGGGCTGGAACTACCTGATGGCGCTCTTCGGTGCCAAGATCGATGAGCACGCCGATCCCAAGGTGCAGATCCAGCAGGCCATCGAGGATGCCCAGCGGCAGCACCAGGCGCTGGTCCAGCAGGCTGCGGCGGTCATCGGCAACCAGCGTCAGCTGGAGATGAAGCTGTCCCGGCAGATGTCCGAGGTCGAGCGGTTGCAGGGCAACGCCCGGCAGGCCCTGGTGCTCTCCGACCAGGCCCGCGCCAAGGGCGACGAGGCCGAGGCGGTGCGGTTCGAGCAGTCCGCCCAGGCCCTGGCCACCCAGCTGGTCTCGGCCGAGCAGGCCACCGAGGACCTGAAGACCCTGCACGACCAGGCGCTCGGTGCCGCCGCGCAGGCCCGCCGCGCCGTCGAGAACAACTCGATGATCCTCCAGCAGAAGCTCGCCGAGCGCACCAAGCTGCTCAGCCAGCTGGAGCAGGCCAAGATGCAGGAGACGGTGGCCCGCTCGCTGGAGTCGATGTCGTCGATGACCGCCCCCGGCACCACCCCGTCGCTGGACGAGGTGCGTGACCGCATCGAGCGGCGGTACGCCAACGCGATGGGCCGCGCGGAGCTGGCCGGCAACTCCGTCGAGGGCCGGATGCTGGAGATCCAGAAGGCGACCATCGACTCGGCGGGCTCGGCCCGGCTGGAGCAGATCCGGTCCAGCATGGCGGGGGAGCAGCTCGGCGGCACGGCGCAGCGCCCGGCGGTGCCGCAGGGTGAGAAGGCGAGTCCGGGCAGCGACCCGACCGCCGCGGCCCGGCTGGACGAGCTGCGCGCCAGCATGGCCCGCGAACGGGGCACCGGCGACCCGACCGCTGCCGGCTGAACGGTTCGAGGAGGTCTTCGGTGGCAGACGAGCGGACGCGGTACTTCCGTCGGCTGGGTCGGCTGCGCCGGTCCGCCCGGCGGTGGAGCGTACTGGCCGGTGGGCTCGGCGGCGCCGCGGCGGTGCTGACTCCGTACGCCGGCCTCGGTCTGCCGGACGCGGCCTGGGCCGGCGCCGCGGGCAGCGCGGTGGCGTTGGCCGCCTGGCGCTGGATCGATCTGCGGGCGCTGGCCGCCCGCCCGGCGCCCCCGGCGCTGGATCCGGCCGAGGCTGCCGCCCGGTCCCGAGCCCGGCTGGTGGCCGCCGTCGAGCGACTGCCGGTCGGCTCGGGCGTGCTCGCCGAGGTGCGCCGCGTCCGCAGCCGGGTCGCGCTGCGCGGCACCACCGCCGGGCAGCAGTGGGCCCGACTGGACCGAGCGTCGCTCACCCTGGCCGGGATGGCGCCCCGGCTTACCGGGCTGGCCGAGCCGGCCGTGCTGGAGGCCGCTGCCGCCGACCGGTCGTTGCGCGACCTCGCCGCGCGGGTGGCCAGCGTGGAACGAGCCCTGCGGCTCGCGCCGACCGACGCCCGGGCGCCGCTGGCCGAGGCGCACCGCACGCTGACCGCCCAGCTGGAGAGCGGCGTGGCGGCCTACGAGCGGCTGGTGGTCGCCGCCGCCGGCTACCTCGCCGAGGACGCCCGACCGGAGCCCACCCACCCGGCAGCCGACCGGCTCACCGAGGCGACCGACCTGCTGCACGGGGTGGCCTCCGCCCTGGCCGAGCTGCGTGCCGGCGGCTCCGGGCTGCGGGCACCCACCAGCTGAGCCCCGCCCGGCCCGTCACGGTGGGGTCGTGACCGGGATCGGGCCGGTGTACGGCGAGCTGCCCACGACGTTGAACGACCGGATCCGGTAGTGGTAGGTCACGCCCCGGGCCAGCCCCGTGTTGGTGAAGCCGCGACCGGTCACGGTGAAGGTCGCCACCTCCTGCCCGAACGCCGGGTCCAGCGCCCGCTGCACGATGAACCCGGACCCCGGACCGGCGGGCGTGTGCGCCGTCCAACCCAGCACCACCGTGGCGGTGTCCGGCCCCGGCGCGCTCGCGGCGGCGGTCACCTCGCTCGGGGTGCCCGGCGCGGGCGGGGTGCTCGCCGCGGCCACCGTCGACCAGGCCGAGGCGGCACCCAGGTACGTGGTGCGGACCCGGTAGTAGTACGTGGTGTCCGGGGCGGCCGTGGTGTCCAGGTGGTTGTCACCGACCCCGATCGCCGTGGTGCCGGGGCCGCTGGTGAAGGTCGGGTTGGTGGCCCGCTGCACGTCGATGCCGGTGGCGAAGGAGCGGTTCGTCCAGCGCAGGGCCACCCGCAGCGGCGCGGCGGGCGGGATCGCCGCGATCAGCCCGCCCGGCGCGGCGAGGTGCACCGAGGCGGGCACGCTGTTCGACCAGGACGAGTAGCTGACGTCGTTCTCCGCGCGGATCCGGTAGTGGTAGGTCGTGCCGGGGGTGACCGTGGCGTCGGTGTAGCGGGTGGCGGCGGCCGCGACGGTGATCGTGGTGACGTCGCCGCCGAAGGTCGCGTCGGTGGCCCGTTGCAGCAGGTGGCTGGTCGCGGGCGGGCGTCCGCCGTTGCCGGTCCACGCCAGGGCGATCGCCGGCAACGCCGTGGCCGAGCCGGGCACCGGCGTGGCGGTCAGCCCGGTGGGGGCCCTCGGGGTCACCCGCAGCACCAGCGGGCGACTCATGCCCAGGTCGCGGTGGCCGGCGAGCTGGCTGTGCCAGCGGTACTCCCAACCGAGGTTGACCATCTGGTTGACCACCACTGCGGGTCGCCCGTCGGTCGGGCTGATCGGCGTCGACCCGGCCCGCGCGCCGGGTGGACGGCCGGGGTCGAGCAACCGGACGCTGTCGCCCAACTTGAACGGCAGGGCCGGGGCCACGGGGCGGAGCGCCACCACCACGTCCTCCCGCGGGTTGACCCGCACGATCTGCTTCCAGCCCAGCTCCGCACCGTGCGGGGGGCGCTGCGTGCCGTCCCAGCCGACCCGGTTGACGAGCTGCACGTCGCAGCCGCCGAAGTGCAGCGGCTCGGTCTGCCGGACGTTGCCGCTGATCCGCCAGAGCTGGGTGCCGTCGGCCGGCGCGCCGACCGGTATGGCCGGGTCGGCGGCGTACAGCACCTCGGTGACCGGGTCGGTCGGGCCGAGCGGCAGGGTCGCCGGGGCGAGCGGCCCGGCGTGCGGGTGGGCCACCCCGAGCCGCCCGGCCAGCCGCCCGTGACCGGGTTCGAAGACCTGTTGGGCGGCCTTGACCTCGATCGGCAGGGTCACCGGGCCGGCGCCGCCCAGCGGTGTGAACGTCACGGTGTCGGCGTGCGCCGACACCGTCGTCCCGGCCGCCGTCCGGCTGCCGAAGGCCGGGTCGTACGCCGGCTGCGGCACGATCGGCGGGCGCTGGCTGGCCGCGTACGCCCCGGGCAGCCGCTCCCGCAGCCGGGCCAGGTCGTACGCCGGTTCGGGCACGCCGCTCACCCGGAACTGGAGCAGGGTGCGGGTGTTCGGGCCGTACCCGGGCTCGGTGGGCGGCGGGCCGCCCTCGGCCGTCCGGTCCGGCGCGTCGGTGTGCTGGTCGTAGCGCGGGTCGAAGCCGGGCAGCGGTGCCGGGGCGTCGTTGTAGAGGATCAGCGTGCTGCCCGGCGCCACGGTGGAGAAGTCGACGAGCACATCGGCGCGCTCACCCGGGGCGAGCAGCAGCGTGTGCCCGTCCACGTTCAGCACGGTCGGGTCGAGCCTGTCGTAGCGGTACCCGATCGGCCGGTTCGGCAGCACCACCGGGGCGGGCAGCAGCCCGGCCTCGTTGCCGATCTGGACGAACTCCGGGCCGGCGGCCCGTGGGTCCGGCACACCGCCGTCCCGCCCGTCGCTCGGCCAGGCGGCCGGCCGGTCCGGCGCGCGTACGGCGGGCACCATCGGCACCTCGCCGGCGTCCGCGTCGGCCAGGACGCCGTCGTCGGTCCACATCGGCGCGTCCGAGCAGGCCCGGTAGAGCTGGAGGTTGAGGCTGCGGTCCAGGCAGGCGTTGAGGATGCGGAACCGGTACGCGCGTGGACGCACCTCCAGGTACGGGTAGGCGACGCCGTTGACCAGCGGGGTGTCGCCGTACGCCGCGGGCACCGCGGACGGGTGCGGCACCCCGGGGCGCAGCGGCGGCTCGGTGGGCGCGCCGACGGGGTCGTGGTGCGGGTTCGGCACCGGCCCCGGTCCGGTCGGCGGTGGCCCGCCGGTGATCCGTTCCGCCAGCGGCCAGCCATCCACCGTGGGCTCGCCGTCGGCCCGGCTGCCGTCCGGGGCGGGACTGCGCGACCAGGGGCCGTAGTCCCACCGGCCGGTGGGGTTGCGCCCGCCGGACCGGTACGGGTTCTGCCGCGGCTGGTAGACGTGGGGGTGCCACAGGCTGCCCCGGGCGCCCCACCGTTCCCGGTCCCAGGTCGGGTCCTCGGCGGCGAGTTGGGTGTCGTCCGGCACGAACGTCTTGTCCTCGATCACCAGGGGCAGCTGGTCGGCCGGCAGCACCCCGTCGGCGACGAGCTGGTCCTCGACCGGGTCGGTGAGCAGGTAGGGCGCGAGCTGACCACCGTAGACGGTGAGCCGGGCCAGGCCGAGGGTGTTGTCGTGGAACCAGAGCAGCCGGCCGCTCTGCTCGTTGGGGAAGTAGAGCGTGGTGGCGCCGGCACCGGGCGGGGGCATGTCCGGCACGGGCGTCAGGCCCGTCCCGGTCGGGTACGGGGTGATCTCACCGGCCGGGGTGATCCACTGCCCGGGGTTGCCCGCGCTGGTCCAGCCGGTCTGCGCCCCGGCCAGGTGCAGCACCGCTCGATTCTGCGGGTACGGCGCCGGGCCGTCCAGCGGGCCGATGCCGGCCCCCTCGACCGTCTCGTCGACCGGCAGGAACAGCTCGCCGGCCCGGCCGGTGGGGAGCTGGTTGATGAACTTCACCCGGACCGGCCGGCCCCGCCGGGCGTGGATCATCGGGCCGAGGTGCCAGGGCCGTTCCGGGGGCGCCACCGTGTTGTGGCCGGACGCGTCGGTGCCCAGGTTGAGCTGGCGGTAGCCGCGCAGCCGGGTGGCCGGCAGGTCCCGGTGCAGGCGTTGCGTGTACTCCTGGAGCCCGATCTCGTAGTAGTCGCAGCCCGGGTAGCTGATCGTGTCGGGCACCGCCACCGGCAACCGCCCGCCGAGGTCGGTGCCGCCCGCCCGGCCCGGGATCGGCAGCGCGTCGACGAACTTCCGCAGCCCGGTGCCCGGCACCGACCGGCCGTCGGGGGCGCGCGTCGGGCGAGGACTGTACGCGACGTTCGGCACCGGCCCGAAACAGCGCGGCACGGCGGTCGGGTCCAGGCTCGCCGCGGGGGCGCCCTCCTCGGCGGTACGCGCGGCCGGGACGGACACCGTCCGGGCGAGGCTGTCGGAGGTGGGCCGGTAGAAGAAGGTGGAGCGGAGTCTGCGGAAGATCGCCATGACTCTCCCCGGGGTTGGGGCACGAGGATCGCCACCCCGGCGTGGCGACCCCCGGCACTCTGCTGACGGGCGGTGAGCATTCAACCGCAGCATGCGACGTCAGAGGCCGGATAGGAATTACCCAATCGTCCGTATCTGGGCTGGCCCCGGTCGGTGGGGGCCCGGTCAGCCGGGCGGTGGGGTGTGCGGCTGCTCCGGCTGGCAGACCGGGCACCAGTAGGTGACCCGTTCGCCCAGCTCCTCCTTGCGGATGGCGGTGCCGCAGCGGCGGCACGGCTGGGCGCGGCGGCCGTACACGTAGCTGGTCTGACCCCGGTGCAGCGAGCCGGTGGTGCTCTGCGTCCAGCGGCCCCGGTTGGCGGCCAGCAGCCGCTGGGCGAGCGCCACCGTGGCGGGCAGGTCCGGCACCGCGGCGACGGGCGTCCACGGCGACACGCCCCGCAGGAACAGCACCTCGCACTTGTAGAGGTTGCCCACCCCGGCCAGGTTGCGCTGGTCGAGCAGGGCCTCGCCGATGCTCTGCTCCGGGTGCGCGGCGAGCCGGTGGACCGCCTCGGCCGGGTCCCAGTCCGGGCCGAGCAGATCCGGCCCGAGGTGACCCACCAGACCGTCCTCCTCGGCGGTCGGCACCAGGGCCAGCTCGTGCAGGTGGTAGCCGACCGCCACCGCGCCGGGGGTGCGCAGCACCACCCGGATCAGGTGGGCGGGCCGGCCGCTCCACCGTTCCCCCGGCGCGTACGCCCGCCACGCGCCGTCCATCCGCAGGTGGGAGTGCAGCGTCCACCGCGCGTCGTCCGGGGCGGTGAGGCGCAGCAGCAGGTGCTTGCCCCGGCTGGCCGACTCGCGGACGGTCCACCCGGTGAGGTCGGTGGTGGCCAGCTGCGGCACCCGGAAGTCGGACCCGGTGAGCCGCGCGCCGGCCAGCGCGCGGTGCAGCACGCGGGCGGTGTTCCAGACGGTGTCACCTTCGGGCACCCTGCCATCCTCCCTCTTTCGAGCAAGATTCGCATGTGTCGCTATTTGTAGGCAGGTTCCTCATGATCTCCTGACATGCGAGGGTCAGGGGGTTCTGAGGAGAATGCCCATGACGCGACCTCATTGTCGTATCCGATCCGCTACCCTCACCGCCACCCTCGCCCTCGCGCTCACCGCCGCCGTCGCGCCCGCCACCAGCCTTTTCCCCAGCGCCGTACCCGCAACCGCCACGTCGCTCACCCTGACCGCCGCCGTGCCCGGTGTGGAGCGGTGGAGCGCCAACCTGTCGGTCGTCGACCGTGACGACGTCAACGTCCGGCGTACCGCCGCCGGGCTGCGGCTGCGCGAGGCGCGCACGGCCGGGCGCAGCCCGCGCAGCCCGCACAGCGCGGTCGCCGAGGGCATGCTGCTGACCGCACCACGCACCCTCGCCCGACCGGCCACCCGGGTCCGCGCCGAGATCAGCGCCGACGTCCCCGCCGGCGCCAGCGTGGAGGCGCAGGTCCGCGGATGGCGGGTCAGCGGCTGGACCGAATGGCGGTCCGCGACCGCCGGCGTGGTCTTCGACCGACCGGTCCGCCGGGTGCAGACCCGGGTGGTGCTGACCGCGCGGGCCGGCGGCGCCACCGCGACGGTACGCGGCGTCCAGCTCACCGCCGACGCGACGGCAGCCGTCTCCGCCGCCACGCCCGGCCTCACCTACCGGGTGTACGCCACCCGGATCGGGCTGGTCGGCCAACTGACCGCCAACGGCCGCACCATCCAGCCGCGCGACCACTTCGCGGCGCTACCGTCGCGCCGGAGCCTCTCCCCGCTCAACAGCGGCGACTACACCGTGCGGGTCTGCACCACCACGGGCGCCCGCTGCGAGTACGCCCCGGTCTGGGACGTCGGGCCGTGGAACACCCGCGACGACTACTGGAACCCGTCCGCCGTACGGGAAAACTGGAAGAACCTGCCGCAGGGCCGGCCCGAGGCGCAGGCCGCCTACCAGTCCGGCTACAACGGCGGGCGGGACCAGTTCGGGCGTACGGTGCTCAACCCGGCCGGCGTCGACCTGGCCGACGGCACGTTCACCGACGGCCTGCAACTCACCACCAACGCCTGGGTGGACGTCGCCTACCTGTGGACCGGCGGCGGGCCGCGCGGCGTCGTCGGTGCCGGGCCGCTCAACATCCGCAGCGGGCCCAGTACGTCATACAGGGTCCGCGGCCTCGCCGCCCGGTTCGCCAACGTGCCGATCCAGTGCTACGTCACCGGTCAGTCGGTCGCCGGCCCGTACCGCACCACCACCAGATGGAACCGCCTGGCCACCGGGCAGTACGTCAGCCACGCGTACATCTCCGCCGTCTACGGCGGCGGCGTGCCGGTCTGCTGAGTCGGCCCTACCCCGGCGGGGTCGTCAGGGACGCTCGTCGGGGCGGGCGGGGCGCACCATGTCCTGGTAACGCGGGTGGCTCGCCCCGTACACGGCGTAGTTGAGCCGGGCGTGCGACAGGCTCAGGTCGCCGTTCGCGCCGCCGCGCACCGCGTCGGCGTCGACGTCGCTCTGACCGTCGTCGGTCCAGAAGCAGACCGGGCAGGTCCCGCCGCCGGTCCGAGAGGCACAACAGGGACAGCCCACGGGAACTACGTGTTCACCCACCGGGGCAGCATTCCATAGTCGAATGTCACCCGGCCACCCGCAGGAGGTCGCCCGGACGCACCCCGAGGACGTCCACCGCTCGGCCGCCGTTGACCGCCACCGCCACCAGATCGGCCGAATCGACGTACACCACCAGGCCGCCCTCCGGTGCGTCGCCGAACGTCCGTCCGCGCACCGCCCCGCGGGCCGGTGCGGGCCCCGGCGGGCCCACCCGGACGGTGGCCGGGAGCGGGCCGAGCACCTCGGCCGGTGCGGCCAGTTGGACGTTTCCGAAGTGGTCGACGGTCAGCACCTCGGCGGTGAAGCCCTCGGCGTCGCGGGCCACGACCGCCGGCGGCAGCCGGACGAGCCCGTCCGGGTCGACCGCCGGACCCGCCTCGGCCAGCGGCGCGCCGAGCGCCAGCCGGGCCGCCACCGGGGCGAAGACGTCCCGGCCGTGGAACGTGCCGGACACCCGGGCCGCCAGCCAGCGCGGCTCGGTCAGCTCCACCGCGGCGGTCACCCCGCCGAGCGCGGCAGCGGCGTCCGGCAGCAGCCCGTTGTCCGGGCCGACCAGCAACCCACCCGGGGTGGCCAGCGCGACGCCCCGCCGGGCGGTGCCCACCCCCGGGTCGACCACCGCCACGTGCACGCCCACCGGCAGGTACGGCACCGTCTGCGCCAGCACGGCGGCACCGCGTCGGACGTCCGCCGGCGGCACCAGATGGGTCACGTCGATGACCCGGGCGGCCGGCGCGATCCGGGCGATCACCCCGTGGCAGGCGGCCACGAATCCGTCGGTGAGGCCGTAGTCGGTGGTCAACGAGACCCAGGGCGTGACAGCCATGCCGGCAGGTTAACCGTCGACGTCGGTCCGCGGTTCCACCAGTGGGATCTCCGGCTGAGCCGACGGGCGCGTCGGTGCCCGCCGGAGCGCACCCCGGCCGTGCGGTCGATCACCGGTGGCGGATATGGGACAGCGCGGTGGCTGACCGGCCACTGCCGCCGTCGGGCGTGGCCCGGCAGACTGCCCTGGTGACACATCGGAGCCTGCCCGCCGTCGGGATCCTTCTGGTCGCCGTCGCGCTGACCGCCGGCTGCGGCAGTGACGACGACAGCCCTCGGGCGGCCCCGCCGGCGTCGCCCGTCGCGACCCTGGCGGCGAGCGACCTCGCGAGCGCGCCGACGCCGTCGGTGGTCCCGTCCGGTTCGGCCGATGCCGCCGGGCCGTCGGGTCGCCCCGCTCAGCCGACCCCGCCGCCCGCCGTGCCGCCCGCGCCGCCGCAGGGGCCGGTCGAGCGCCGGCCGGCCAGCCCGCCGCCGGTGGTGCTGCCCCCGCGCCCGGCCGGTGCGCCCGGTGCCCGCCAGGTGGTCGACGCCTTCAAGGCCGCCGGTCTGCGAGTGACGCACCCCAAAGACCGCTCCGTTGACTGTGGACCGGACGGTCTCGGTCTGGGCTGTTCCGAGATCGTCGCCACCGATGGCGTGACGGTCTACGTGTTCCCCGACGAGACCAGCGCCGGCGACATCGCCGAGACGTGGGGCGGCCAGTCGTACCGGCGCGGCGCCGTGGTGCTCAACTACCTCGAGGCGAAGACCCCGGCGGCCGACCGACTTCGCTACGAGAAGATCCTCAACAACCTCCACTGACACCAAGCGCCGGCCACCAGCCTCGGCCACCAGCCGCCGCCGCCGACCGCCGACCGCCGACCGCTACGGCCTTAGCGTCGGCGGCCGATGTCTGTCTCGTGAGCGATATGACTGTGAGTCATAAATATGACTCACAGTCATATCGCTC
>NZ_JBEXHY010000053.1:0-36141 GCF_040608295.1 Micromonospora sp. NPDC005197
GCCGGCCCCGGCGATTTGGAGACGTCCCCGGCCGGGGTGTGAGCAGGGCCGAACGGGGCGGCGCCCGCGGGGGCGCCGCACCTTTCGTGGTCGGGACGGGTCAGACCCGGGTGGGGGTCCGGGTCGTCAGGTGGGTACGGAGCCCCTCGCCCTCGATGTCGACGTTCGGCAGGGCGCGGGAGAGCCAGCGGGGCAGCCACCAGGCGCGGTCACCGAGCAGGGACATCACGGCCGGGACGATGGTCATGCGGACCACGAAGGCGTCGATGGCCACGCCGATGGCCAGCGCGAAGCCCATCGACTTGATCACCGGGTCGTCGAGGAAGACGAAGCCCCCGAACACCGAGATCATGATCAACGCGGCGGCGGTGACCACGCGGGCGCCGTGCCCCATGCCGCTGATCGTGGCCTGGCGGGCGGTCTCGCCGTGCACGAAGTCCTCCCGCATCCGGGACACCAGGAACACCTCGTAGTCCATCGCGAGCCCGAACAGGATGCCGATGAGCAGGATCGGCAGGAAGCTGATCAGCGGGCCGGGCGTGTCCAGGCCCACCAGGTCGGCGAGGTGCCCCTGCTGGAATACCGCCACCGTGATGCCGAACGTGGCGGCGACGGTGAGCAGGAAGCCCAGCGCGGCCTTGACCGGCACCAGCAGCGAACGGAACACCAGCATCAGCAGCAGGACCGAGAGCCCCACCACCAGCAGCAGGTAGACCGGCAGCGCGTCGGAGAGCTTCTCGGAGACGTCGATGCCGATCGCGGTGACGCCGGTGAGCAGCACGTCCGCGTCGCGGATCCCGCTCACCGAGTCCCGGATGTCGTGCACCACCGTCTCGGTGGCCTCGTCGGTCGGGCCGGTCTTCGGCACCACGCCGAGCAGCGCCGTCCGGCCGTCCGGGCTGAGTTGGGCGGGCGCCACCGCGAGGACGTTCTCGGTGCGCTGGAGCAGCGCGGTGACCTGCGGTACGGCGGCCGAGGTGGCCTGCGGCGAGTCACCGGCGACGACGACCGCCAGTCGACCGGTGAAGCCCGCGCCGAAGCCCTCGGTGATCAGGTCGTTCGACACCCGGGCCGGCGAGCCGACGGCCGCCGTCGAGGCGTCCGGCAGCGCCAGCCGCATGTCCGGCGTGGGCAGCGCGAGCAGCCCCAGGCCGAGCAGGCCGACCAGGATGACAGGTACGCGGAACCGGGTGACGAACCGCGCCCAGCGGAAGCCGAAGCGGGACCGGTCCTCGGTGGCCGCGTTCGTCTCGTTGGCCGCTCCGCTGGCGGTGGCGGCGGTCTCGTCGGTGGGGACGGCGCGCAGCCGGCGGGGGAGAACCCGGCGTCCGGCGAAGCCGAGCAGCGCCGGCTGGAGGGTGATGGCGACGAGCACGGCCACGGTGACGGTGCCGGCGGCGGCGAGACCCATCACGGTGAGGAACGGGATGTCCACCACGGCCAGTCCGGCGAGCGCGATGACGACGGTGGCGCCCGCGAAGACAACGGCGGAGCCGGCGGTGCCCACGGCCCGGCCGACGGCCTCGTCCGGGGGCAGACCGTCGAGCAGGTTCTGCCGGTGCCGGGAGGTGATGAACAGCGAGTAGTCGATGCCCACGGCGAGGCCGAGCATCAGCGCCAGGATCGGCGCCGTGCTGGTCAACTGGACGACGCCACTCAGCGCGAACAGCCCGGCCATGCCGGTGCCCACGCCGATCAGCGCGTTGAGCATGGTCATCCCGGCGGCCACCAGCGAGCCGAAGGTGATGATCAGGACGATCGCGGCGACCACGACGCCGAGCGCCTCGGTCGAGCCGATCTCCGGCTCCCCGCCCAGCACCTCGCCGCCCGGGGCGACCTGCCAACCCTGTGCCTTCGCCGCCGCGCCGACCTGCTCGTACGCGGTCTTCTGGTCGTCGGTCACCTCGTCCGCGCCGGTGGCGAACTGGACCTGGACCAGCGCGTACCGGCCGTCGGGCGAGACCGCGCCGACCTGGAGCGGGTTGACCGCGCCGACCACGCCGGGCAGCGTCCCGGCCTGCTGGACCAGCTCCTGCACCACGGCCTGGCCCTGTGGGGTGCCGAGTTGGCCGTCTCCGGGTGCCTTGACCGCGATGGTGCCGGTCGCGCCGCTGGCCGAGGGGAACTGCTCGGCGAGCAGGTCGAGCGCGCGCTGGCTCTCGGTGCCGGGCATGGTGAAGTTGCTCGCCGTCGGGCCGCGCAGGGTCGCCGCGGCCAGACCGGCGCCGACGAGTACGACGAGCCAGAGCGCGACGACGAGCCGTCGCCGGCGAAACGCGCCCCGGCCGAGCCGGTAGAGCAGGGTGGCCATCAGGAGTCCTTGTCCTCGGTCGTGGGTGGATGGGTCAGGGGTGCGTCGACGGGTTCGACGGCCCGCCGGACGAGGGCGAGCAGGGCGGCGCGCAGTTCGTCGTCGGGGATGTCGGCGAACTCGGCGCACGCCTCGGAGATGCCGGCCAGCAGCACCAGCGCGGCGATCCGGGCGCCCGGACGATCGGAGTGCCCGGCCAACGCGTCGCGCAGCCGGTCGGAGATCTCCTGGATGTGCGCGAACGCCGGCTGGCACAGCAGCTCGGGGAATTCACCGCGCAGCACCGCGATCTCCCGCCGGAACCGGACCGCGAGGTCGACGAAGCCCGCCGCGGCGACCTCCTGGGCGGCCGCGCCGGTCCGGCCGGTGAGCTGGTCGTCGAGGTCGCGCAGCACGCCGATCGCGGGTGCCATCAGCTCGGCGAGCAGGGCTTCCTTGTTGGCGAAGTGGTAGAGCACGGTGGCCTTGGAGCAGCCGACCTCGCGGGCGATGTCCTGCAACGAGGTGCCCCGGTAGCCGGTCACCGCGAACCGTCGCGCCGCCGCGGCGAGGATCTCGCCGTGCGTCTCGGACACCGCTCTGGCCATCACCGGTCCACCTCCGTGAACCAGCATGCCTGACCGATCGGTCAGACCCTGACCGATCGGTCAGAAGAACGTGGTGGCCTTCCCCACACCGGGGTCTGGTTTAGCCGGCGCGCTCGGCGTCGTACCTGGTCCGCGCCTCGGCGATGGCCCGGCGGTGCCGTTCGGCCCAACTGGTCAGCGCCACCAGCGACTCGTACAGCTCCAGCGCCATCGGCGTGGCCGTGTACTCCACCTTCGGCGGGACGGTCGGATAGACCGTGCGGTGCAGCAGGCCGTCGCGCTCCAGGTTGCGCAGGGTCAGGGTGAGCATCCGGCGGCTGATGCCCTCGATGTGCCGCTCCAGCTCGGTGAAGCGCACCGGGCCGTTCGACGCGGCCACCAGGATGCCGATGCTCCACTTGCCGCCGACCCGGTCCAGCACCTCGCGGACGGTGCACGCCCGAGCCTGCCCGGGGGTGAACGGCACGTTCCCGGCGGCGCAGGTGAACTCCGCCTCGACCTGCGCGGACACATCGCTGTTCCTCTGGGACATCACAGTGCCTCCTTCCGCTCCGGCTCATGGTCACAGACGATGACCTCGGTAACAAACCGTGCACCAAGGAGGCATCCGATGGACCGTACCGTCCCGGCCCGCTGGCCGGCCCTGCTCGTGCTCTGCGCCGGCAGCCTGATGATCATCCTGGACGGCAGTGTCGTGTCGGTGGCCCTGCCCTCCGTACAACGCGACCTGGGCTTCACCGCCGCCGGACTGGCCTGGGTGGTCAACGCCTACCTGGTGGCGTTCGGCGGGCTGCTGCTGCTCGCCGGCCGCCTCGGCGACCTGCTCGGCCGGCGTCGGGTCTTCCTGGCCGGCGTCGTGCTGTTCACCCTGGCCTCGCTGGCCTGCGCGACGGCCACCGGACCGGCCCTGCTCGTCGGCGCGCGGTTCGGCCAGGGCGTCGGCGGCGCGCTCGCCATGGCGGTCAGCCTCGGGATGATCGTCCGGCTCTATCCCGAGTCGGTCGAGCGGGCCCGCGCCATCGCCGTCTTCAGCTTCACCGGGGCGGCCGGCGCCACGATCGGCACGGTCGCCGGCGGGGTGCTCACCGAGCTGGCCGGTTGGCGTTCGATCTTCCTGGTGAACCTGCCGATCGGGGCGGCGATCCTGCTCGCCGCCGTCCGCCAACTCCCCGCCGAACGGGGCATCGGCCTGCGGGCCGGCCTCGACGTGCCCGGCGCCCTGCTGGCCACCGCCGGCCTGATGGCCGCCGTGCTGGGCATCGTGGGGACCGGTGAGCACGGCTGGACCAGCCCGCGGACCCTCGGTGCGGCGGTGCTCGCGGCGCTGCTGCTCGGCGGCTTCGCCGTACGCCAACGGGTGGCGGCGACTCCGCTGCTGCCGGCGCGGGTGCTGCGCGTGCCGGGCCTGGTCGCGGCCAACGCGGTGCAGTTCCTCATGGTCGCCGCGTACTTCGGCTTCCAGTTCCTGCTCGCCGTCGAGCTGCAACTCGTGCTCGGGCTGGACGCGGCGGCCACCGGCTGGGCCTTCCTGCCCACCCCGGTGGTGATCGCGGTGGTGTCGCTCGGCCTGGCCGGTCGGCTGATCGCCCGGTGGGGCGCCCGGAGCGTGCTGCTGGTCGGGTTGAGCCTCGCGATCATCGGTTTCCTGCTGCTCGCCCGGTTGCCCGCCGACGGTCGCTACCTCGCCGACGTACTCCCCGCGCTGGTGGTCTTCGGCGTGGCCGGCGGCCTGACCCTGCCGGCGGTCACCACGCTGGCCATGGTCGGCGCGACCGACGCCGACGCCGGGCTGGCGTCCGGGTTGGCCAACACCACCCAGCAGGTCGGCGGGGCGGTCGGCCTGGCCGCGCTGGCGACCCTGGCCGCGGCCCGCAGCGACGGCCTCCGGGCCGCCGGTCGGGCCGAGGCGGTGGCGCTGGCCGGTGGCTACCAGGTCGCGTATGCCGTGGCCGCCGCTCTGGTGCTCGCCGCGTTCCTGGTGGCGCTGGGCACGCTGCCCCGCCGCCCGGCCGGCCAGCGGCCCGACGTCGAAGCGCCGGTCGACGATGGCGGGCAGCGGAATCGTTCGGTGTCCAAGCGCCGCGTCCGGTTGACCGACGACGCCGGGGCCGGGAGGGTGATCGGGTGAGTGAGGCTGACGAGACCCGCGACGGCGTGGCCCTGACCAACCTGGACCAGCCGCTGTCCGACCGGGACGACGCGACCAAACGCGACCTGGTCGACTACCTCGACGCGGTCCGGGAGCCGATCATCGGGCAGCTGCGGGACCGTCCGCTGTCGGTGATCCGGGTCCGCCCCGGCCAGCCGCCGTTCATGCAGAAGAACCTGCCCCGCTACACCCCGGAGTGGGTCCGCCGGGTGCCGGTCTGGGCCGAAGCGTCGCACCGGGAGATCTCGTACGCCCTCTGCGACGACCGGCGCACCCTGCTCTGGTTCGCCAACCAGCGCGCTTTGGCGAGGGACAACACCCCCTCCCGGCCGCGCCCCCATCCGGGGAGAGCGCGTGAGCATCGAAGCCGTGAGCTGGGCACTCAGCGAGGCACCGAACGTCCCACCGTCATGCGTCGCCGTGCTGGTCGGCCTGGCCAACCACGCTGACGCGAACGGCCGTGGTGCCTGGCCGTCTCAGGCGACGCTAGCCAAATACGCCCGAAAGTCTGAGCGCGCGGTCCGCGCCGACCTCGCCCAGTTGGAAGCCCTCGGCCTGATCGTGCGGGCCGAGCGTGGCAGCAAGCGCACGATCGTGTGGAACCTCGCCATGGCCCGCCCGGCAGTGAGCCCCACCCCGGCCGGAAGCACACCGCCGGCCACCCCGGAAGCTGGCTTCCGCCCCGCCCGGAAGCAGGCTTCCGCCGAACCGTTCTTGAACCGTCAGGGAACCAACACCGCGCGCTTCGCGCGGGATCTCTCCAGCGGAAAGAACCGATGGACCCCGCCCGAGCGCCGGGGAGCTGCGCTCCCGCCGCCGGCCGGTGGCGACCGCTGCCCGAAGCCGGGGCACCTCGGCCAAGTAGCCGGCCGCTGCATCCCTTGCCGCTCTGAGTCTCTGGAGGCTGCCGCATGAGCGCGTCTGCAACCGCATGGGCGTCCGCCCAGCGCCCCGGCGACCCGCTCGCGAAGTTGGTTCTGATCACCCTGGCCAACGGCGCGAGTGGCGACGACGGCCGCCCGGCCTGGCTCGGCTCTGTTACCGACCTGGCCGCGCGCTGCGACGCCGACGACCTGGCCGTGGTCGCCGCGCTGGCCACGCTCACGGCCGCCGGCTACGTCTGCCCGGTCCCCGCCGGCTGGCTCGTTCTCTCGCCCGGAGGTGCCGCGTGAACCCCCGCCGTATCGCCTCGTTGGCCGGCACGGTGGCCGTGACCACGATCGCCGCCGTGGCCAGCTATGACCACATGAAGGTGTTGGCCGAGCGCGCCGGCCAGCCGCCTACGCTGGCCGCACTGCTGCCGCTGTCCGTTGACGGCATGATCCTCGTGGCCACGCTGGCGCTCGGTGATGGCCGCCGGTCCCGCTGGTCCGCGTGGCTGGCCTTCGTCCTCGGCGTGGCCGCGTCGGTGGTGGCCAACGTGGCCGTTGCGCCGCCGTCCGCGACCGCGCGTGTTGTGTCCGCCTGGCCGGCTGTGGCCCTGCTGCTGACGGTGGAAGTTCTGGCCCGGTCCGGTAAGGCCGCGCCGTCCCCGGCCCCGGTCGCCCCGGTGGCCGCCGCCGTGGCCGCGCCGTCCCCGGCCCCGGTCGCCCCGGTGGCCGTGGACACCCCGCCGGCCACGCCGCCGGCCAACGTGACCGCCTCGGCCATCCCGCCGGCCGTGGCCGGCACCGCCGCCCGAGTGGCCGCACTGGTGGCCGCCCGCCCGCACCTGTCCGCCGCCGATGTGGCCGCCGCGCTCGGCGTGTCAGCACGGACCGCCCGCCGCCACCTGGCCACGACCCGCGCTGCGCTCGCTGCCGGGTAAGCCGCCCGCGTCAACAAGTGGCCCGCTACGTGCCCGTAGCGGGCCGCTCTGCGTTCGCCCCTCAGTCCCTACCTGGACGGCACCCGCGCCCCGCAGCGTCGCGCACAACGGGCGCGCGATGCTCTCACGCGTGCGCCCCGCCCGCTGGTCGGCACCACCCCGGACCGCCCCGCCGATCGGCCGCACCCCGCGAGCCGTGCTACCAGGTAGCGTCAACTCTGATTGACAACGGACCACCGGCCGCCGGCCGGCACCAACAAGTGCGCTGTCAGACCGTCTGTGCGTGTGCCCGCCCCGCCGCCCTCCGTCCCTACCCGGACGGCACGCACGGGCGGCAGCGTCACGTACAACGGGCTGCCGATGCCAACCCGCCGCAGCCCCCGCCCGCTGGTCCGCCCCGCCGCCGAGGGGAGTGCCGACGTGGGTGCGCCATTCGGGGGGTAATGGACTTCGGACTCTTGTCGCCTCGCCGCGCGCTTTCCCCCTCCCCTTCATTCTGTCTTGTTTATCCCCTATTTCTCCCTCTACTTTAACTAACTGTAGTTAACTAAAGTGCTCTCTGTAGTCCCTGGGCATCCCCTGCTGCGCCTGCGCCCGGTGATGGGTGCGTTATCAGGGGGGTAAGTGCCGACGGGGTGCCGACACTTGCCGGCACTGGGTGCGCCATCCGGGGGTAATTCTTGGGCCGCCCCGGCTGCGCCCGCGCCCGCCGATTTCCCCCGGAAAACCGTACGCCCGTACTGTATCCCTGTAGGACGTACCCTATGGAGAAGAAAGTACGGCCCCCGGCGCTGAGCGCCGAGCCCCGGTAGCCCTACTGACAGAAGAACGACCACCGTTCGAGATGGACGGACCCCGCGCACAGCGACGAACGGCAACCCGTCGCGCGCACCTCGACCCCGCCGGTCATGAGTGTGCCGATCTTGGTTGCCGCCAGGAGATCGGCCCACCCATGTCCGGCGGTTTCGCTGTCTGTCGCTTCCCACGAGTGGAGGAACCATGACCGCCCCGACGATCAACCGCCGCCCCACCGCGACTCGCCCCCGCCCGCTGACGGACGAGGCAACCGCCGCGTTCCGCGCGAACGTGGCCGACTACCTGGCGCACCGCGCCTCCCGACTGTCCCGGTAGGACAGACCCCGCACCGAGCGCGTCGCATGCGCTCGGAGCGGCCAGCAACACCGAAGACCAAGCGCCCTGGCGCTGTGAGGGATGCGACCCCTCACAGCGTCGGGGCGCTTTTTTTCGTTGCCCTACAACCGATTGGAGGTGACCCCGTGGACGCATACCACTACGGCGATGACATGAGCCCCGCCGCCCGCTCCGCTGCCTGGGCCATCGAGACCTGGCTGACCGACCTCGAAACCTTCCGCTGGCTGATCGGCCGATTCACGGAAGGCCCCGAGCTGTTCGACGCGTACCTGTCCACCCTGGACACGCTGGACTACGACGCCGACCCGGTGCTGTTGACCGGTGCCCCCGGTGGGATGTTCGCCGAGACGCAGATGATCGGCGCTCGTGTGGCCGTCAAGCGCGGTCCGGCCGTTGGCGAGATCATGCCCGCCGGTCGGAAGACGTTCGCCGCCGTGGCGCGTGACTACCTGATGTCCGCCGTAGTGCACGGCAAGCGCGGGTGGATGGGCGTGCATCTCTGGCGCGGCGCTCCGATCTACACCGATCGCACCCGCCGCGAGCGCCTGATCATGCGCGACCGCACGTACACCCGCCCCGGCGACCGTCCGATGTGGGAGCGCTGGTGAACGAGACCGCCGATGAGCGCAAGCGTCGGCAGACCCGCGAACGCGTCCGCCAGTACCGCGAGCGCAGCGCCGCCCGGATCGCGGCCGGCACGCCGCAGCTCGCTGCCCCCCAGCGCGAGCCGGTAGACCGCCCGTCGTGCGTCAACGGCTGCGACCGGCCGGCGCACTACCTGGCCGGCAAGCACGCCGGACTGTGCGACCCATGCCGCCAGAAGGTCAAACGCGCCACCGCCCGCGCGGCTGGGCTGTGCCCGATCTGCAAGGCACGCCCGCCCGTCCCAGGTGCCGCCACGTGCGACCCCTGCCGCGCCAAGGTCGCCACGTGGAAGGCCGCGAACCCGGAGCGCGCCCTCGCCAACGCCACCGCCAACGCCCGTCGCCGCACTGCCTCGGGTGCCAACGCCGCCAATACGCGCCGCGTTATGGACCGCCGTCGCGCCCGCACCGCCGAGCAGATCACCGCCGATCAGGCACGCCTGCGCCCCGATGGGACGAAGAAGTGCCGCCGTGGCGAGCGCCGCCCGCTGGCCGAGTTTTCGATCAACCGCACCACGGCGGACGGGTTGAACAACCTGTGCCGCGACCACGACGACAGCCGCTACGTCCGCACTCTCAAGGCACACACCGCCGCCCTTGCTGACGAAGGCACCGACCACAACGGACTGTGCGAGATCTGCGAGACCGCCCCGGCCGAGCACGTCGACCACATCACCCCGACATCCCTGGGCGGCACGGACGACATCGACAACCTGCGCTGGGCGTGCGCCGCCTGCAACACCTCGCGCGGCAACGACACCACCTGGCAACCGCCCTACACAGCTTGGAGCACCCCGTGACCCTCACCATCGCAACCGCCCTGTTCGGCCTGCTCGCGCTTGTAAGCCTGATCGTCGTAACCCGCCGAGCGCTCGTGATCACTGTCGACCTGAAAGCCTCGATTGCCGGCCGCCGCACCGAGCAGCCCGAGCGCTCTGCGGAGCAGCCGCAAAGCAACGCGCCGACGCTCGTTCAGGGCACGCTGCGAAAGGTGCGCCCCGATGCCTGACGTACTGACCGCCATCCCCGTCTCGGCCGAGCGCCGGCACGAACTACTGATGTCGTCCGACTTCCGCTGTGAGGTCAAGGGATGCGGTCATCGGGCGTCCTATGTGGTCATTCTCCCGACCGCCGAGATCGGCACCGCGTGCGGCCGGTGTGGCACCCCGCCCCGCGCCCCGCTGGGCGTGTGCGGATGATGGCCCGCCGACGCCCGCTGCCGCTGAAACCGTTGCCCTGCAACGTTTGCGGCACCCCGATCGAGTACGCCGGCCATGGCCGTCCCCGGACGGTCTGCGCCGATCCTGACTGCCAGCGTGCCGCCGCCCGCGAATACGTGGGCCGGCACCGGCAGAAGCGAAAGACGGCCGGCTGAGTATCCGCCGCCGCTGATAGACCCCCGCGCGTTCTTGAGGAAGGTGGCGCGCGGGCATGGCACCGCCCCGGTCGTAACTCCTGAATGCGACCGGGGCGCAGTGCCCCCCACATACCCCCGCGCCGGGCGGTTTTCCGGCATCCCCTTACGCCGCCTGTTGGATGACAGGCGGTCAAACACTGGAGTCACAGTGATCAACCCCATCACCGATCCCGCCGTCCTCGCGTCCCGCCGGCAGGCGAAGGCCCTTGCCGATCTGCCGCTGCCGGCCGACATCGTGGCCGCCGTGCCGGCCCTGGTCGCAGCGCTGGCCGATGTGGACGCCGCCGAGCAGTCGTACCGGGCCGCCGAAGACGCCCACCTCGACGTGGACATGATCCCGGCCGAGCACAAGGCCGAGGTGCGTGCCGCGATCCGCGCGGGCAAGAAGCCGCCGACGTTCGACGCGATCACGCATGAAGTGCAGCTTGAGGAGGCGCAGGCCGCGAAGTCTGCCGCCGCGAACGTTCTGCGCGAAGCTCGCATTGCCTACGGCCTCGCCATCGCCGAGCACGCCGACCGCCTGGCCGACATGCTGGCGCAGCAGGCCACCGCCGCCGCGACGGAGCTTGATGCCACGTTGGACGCAACCCGCGCGACGTTCGCCCGGTTCTCCGCGCTGTCGAACCTGCGCAACCAGCTTGTCCCGCAGGACGAGCGCGCGCCGTTCGTGTCTGCGGACACCGTTGTCTACTCCGGTCCGGTGCGCATCGGTCGTCCGGTCGACGCGTTCGAGATCCTGACTCGCGCGATGGACCCGGCCCACCTGCGCCGGACCGCCGCCCGCGACGCGGTGCGTACGACGGGACGGTTGAAGTAATGACCCACGTCGATCCTGTCCTGGGCAACACCGCCCGCCCCCGCGCGGTGCTGGGCGACGACCTGGCCGCCCGCGACCGCCGCCGGCAGATCATGGCCGACGTGGACGCGCTGGCCGAGGCCACCGGCACGACGAAGGCCGACGCCCTGGAGGCGCTGGCCGACGCCGACGGCAACGTCACGGCCGCCCTGCGCGCCTTCGTCGCCGCGCAGACCGGCGAGCAGCCGCCGGCCGATGAGCAGCCCACGCCCGCGCGGTCCGCTGAGGACATCCGCCGGATCGCCCGCCAGATCCGGGGCGACGACGGCGAGAGCAGCACGCCCGCCCACATCGAAGAGATCGCCAAGAGAATCCGAGGCCCGTTTTGATGACTCACCGCCAGCCCTCCACCGTGGAGCAAGAGCGGCAAGCCGCACGCGCTCGCAAGGACCGCCGCAAGCGTGCCCGCAGCGAGGCATTCGGCCGCTGGGAAGCCGCGTACGTCGAAGCGTTGCGGATCGACGCGGAGCGCGCGCACACCCGTGACCGTCTGAGCAAGGGAGCGATGATCAGCCCTGACACGCTGCGTTCCCTCGGCATCCCGGTTCCGGCTGGGTACGTGTACGAGTCCGCCGAGCAGCCGCCGCCCCCCACCGCGCCACCCGCCCCGCCCCTGGATCTACCGCCGGGCACGTGGTCGAAGCCGTGCCGCCACTGCGGTACGCAGTTCGTCGCGCTGGGCAGCAAGCGGTTTTGCTCGCCCGCGTGCCGGGTCGCTGCCCGCCCGGTGCTGCCGAAGGTGGACGGTGCGGCCCGCGACCGCCCGCACAGGACCCTCCGGGGTGCCGCGTGAACGACCCCGCCCCCCCCCGCTTGATACCCCCCAGGAGGTAGACGCACATGGACCTCAATTACGCCGCCGCCATGTTCTACCGGGCGGTACAAACGTCGGGCCGCCCCCGCGTGGCCCGCACCGCCGAGATGTCGGATGCGGACTACTACGCCGCCGAGGTGCGGGCCGGAACGCCGTCGGATGAATTGGCGCGTATCCTCGCCGGCCTCCCCCCTCTGTCGCCGGACAATGAGTGAATGACTAATGCGTTAGATGTGTGCGTCTTGCTGCCCACGAGTAAGACGCACACATCGACGCAGCGCTGTCCAAGATGTCGACGCAAACCTATTCCAATAGGCGAGCCGATGTGCTCGACGTGTTGGCATGAATTGTAATTGCGATGATGAGTTGCAATTAGTTGAATGGTGAATGTGCAAGCAAACGCATTGCGTCGTTCCTTTATATGGAATTGCGGGTGCGTTCGCCGCACCGTTCGCAGGCCCGCGCACCCCTGGGGTACCCCTTCCCTCCGCCCCCACCAAAGCCCTCCCGTTAGGCATGGCGCGTCACTGTCAGCCCAGTAAAGCTGCGATTTCCCAAAAAACCAAAATACAATAAAAAGAATGGAATAGGCATGAATGCGAACCACGGTGGCGGCTCAAAACCGGGCCATATCGACCCCGCGACCGCTACTCGGCTCGCCCTGCTTGCCGGCCGCCGGTCCCGTCTGACCATGCGACACATTAGCGGGAATGGTCAACAATGGCGCAAGATTGGTCAGTGGCCGAGCGATAATGCGGACCTTTCCACGCTCGACATAAAGGCGCTAACCAGCACCGCGGTCGCTATGGAATGGGGCAATGAACGTGCCGAAATTGGCAGTCATAGGGACCTTTCCCACATGATTGATCGCCCGCACCGCCTCGTAATGCCGGGCCGCCCGCCCATTTATGGCGACGATCCCGAGCAATTGGCCGCGATTGCCGAGCGCGAGCTACGCGAGGAATTGACCATTCGGTCGCTCGCCTGGAATGCCTCGTACAACGCCGACTATGTGGCCCGCGCCGTGGACGTTCACCGCGCCAACCGGAAGAAGGCCCTCAATGACCACTAAGCACTGTCCACAGTGCAACGCCGACCGCTCGCTGTCGGCGTTCGGCCGCGACCGGCGCACCCTCGACGGCTTCCGCCGGCTGTGCCGGCCGTGCCGCGTCGAGAACCGCCGGCTACACGCCCGCGTGCGTCAGGCCATGGCCCGCCGCGAGCGTGCCGCGTGAGCCGCTGGGACATCGACGCCCACGCGATCGGCCCCGGCCCGCAATGCTGGCACCACGTTGCGCCCGGCTCGCCATGGCCGCCCGTGCTGCGCCGTACCCCCCGCGAAGACAGCGGTTACCACCTCGACAGCGACGGCCCGTGTCCGCCGCCCGCCGCCACCGGCCGCCCGCCCGCCGCGCCCCCGCCCACGGACGCGGACTTCCCGTTCTGAGCCCCCCGCCGCCGCCCGGCGTGCGGGTGCACCACCCCAACCACCCCGAGGAGATCCAATGGCCCTGACCCACAACGTCACCGCCCCCGCTGCCGCCTTCCAGGCCGCCGCCGCCGCCGTTGAGGCGCTGCCGCAGCAGGAAGGCAGCCGCGATGCGATGACCGCTCTCAGCCAGGCTGTCGCCGCGCTTAAGCGCGAGATCGACGCCGTGATGCACGAGGCTGGACAGGCGCACGCCCGCCGCCCGTACATCGCCCCCGTCGAGTGATCGCCACCGCCCCGGCCGCGCCGCCCACCGCTGGGCCGCTGGTCGGGGCGGTTGTGCGGCTAGCGCGCCGGCAGCGTCAACGGCGTGACTCTGGCCCCCGCTGCCTGATCCCGCACAGACAAACCCCCGGTGCCCTGATGGGTACCGGGGGTTTGTCGTTTGAGGGTCAGGAGAACGCCCGGCACCGGGCCGCATGGTCGCTCAACGCCTCGGCAATCTCGGTAAGCGCGGTAAGCGGCGCGACCGGCATCCGCTCCGAGCATTCCCCGCATTCGATCCGGTCGACGCGCACATGCCAGCGCATCGCGCCCGCATCGGCCGCTATGCGGGCGGGTGCGCCATCCTCGCCCACCATTACGCCCGCCCACCCCGCCGGACGTTCGGCACCCGGCACCCGCCCGCCGGCCACCGCCCACCGTTGCCGCGCCATTCGCCCGCCAGCGTGAGCCGCCCGGCCCCCTCGTCCGTGCCGCCCACCACCCGGACGACGCGCGCCACGCCCACCGCCCGCGCGGGTGCCGGCTCGGCCTCGGGTGGCACCTGCCCGGCATCCGGGCAGCGCCACGGGAGCCCGCACGTGCACCGCCGCCCCCACGCCTCCCAACTCCAATCACGCCGATGCACCGGACCCGTACGGATCACCGGTGGTCTGTGCCGCGCCATGTCGTCACCATCCCGTCCGCTCACGTACTGCGCCGAAACAGTCACGCTAGTGCCACCTATGCCAGGTGGGCAACCATGGCAGCCTGCGCAACCGTGCTACGGAGTGCAAGCGGTTCCCGCCCGGGTACGCCGGAGGATGGCACCCGTGATCCCTCACACCGCGCGCCAAATCGAGGCCGACCTAGCGCGCCGCATCGGTGAGCGCGAGTTTGCGCCCGGCACCCGCCTGCCGTCCTACGCCGCCTTGTCGGCTGAGTACGGTTCGGCCCGGCGCACGGTGGCGCGTGCGATCGACGCTCTTAAGGCGCGCGGCCTGGTCGTCGGCGTGGTCGGCAGCGGCACCTACGTGGCCGAGTGAGCAGCGCCTACGCCTCCACCGAGATGCCGCCCATGACGTCCAGGAACGATTGCGGCGCTACCTCCACCTCGACGGCCGTGCCCGGCCCGATCGTGGCCCGTACGCCAACGGCCACCATCGCCCAGTTCCGCCCGGCCGCGTCGAGCCGGCCCCAGTGCGCCGCGTAGACCTCGCCGGTCGGTTCTTCCTCCCAATCGTCCTCAACGACCGGCTCGGCCTCCAGCGCGGCCAGCGTCGCGCCGTGCTCGTTGAGCCGGTCGGCCACCGCCTCGGCGGCCCGCCCGGTGAGCCGGCCGAGCTGCGCCGTCAGGTTGCCCATCGCCGCCTTGATCGCCTCGATCTCCTGGCGGTGGTCGACGCCTGGCACGAAGGTCCGCCGCAGCAGGGGAACCGGCCCGAGGTCCCGCAGTACGGCCGCGTCTACCAGCGCCTCAACTTCGGCCGCCTTGACGGTGGCCGACTTCCCGCAGTGCTTGCCGTACTTGGACCGCGACGGGCATCTGTAGTACTCGCCACCCTTGGCCGTGACCTTGTTGGCCCTCTCGCCGCAGGCGCAGTACAGCACGCCGCGCAGGTAGGCCGAGTTGCGCCGTGGCTGGCTGGCGGCCCGCCTCGGAGCCAACGTCGCCTGTAGCTTGGCCCACTCCGCATCGGCCACGAGCGGCACGGCCCGCCGTACGCGCATCCCGTCATCCCCGCGCACCTCGGGCACCTGGTAGCCCCGCGTGAGTTCGCTCGTGAGCGTCCGCGTGAGCGTGGCTACGGTCCACCTCCGGCCCGTTGGTTCCCGTCCCGCCCGCCGTGCCTGCTCATCGAGCGCGGTCGGCACGCCGCGCCCGTTGAGGTCGGCCACGACCGCCGAGACTGTCTCGCCCGCGATGACCCGCCGGGCCGCTTCCTGGACGACCGGCGCAATCACCGGATCATGCACGAGCTTCCATGTCTTGTCGGCCTGCTGCTCGGCCATGTAGCCCACGGGCACCTTCCCGCCCCAGTGCCGCCCGACCTTCGTCAGGTACGCCCGCGCGCCCCGGTTCCGGTCCCTGATCGCCTCTAGCTCGGCCTCGGCCAGTACGGCAATGATCGTCGCCATGGCCCGACCCATGGGCGTACTCAGGTCGAATCCCTCGGTTGCACTGATGATCGTCTTGCCGTTGTCTTGCGCCCACCGCAGCAGGGACGCGAAGTGCAGCGTTGACCGCGCAAGCCGGTCGATCCGCCACACCAAGAGCCCGTCGAATCCCCCGCGCTCGCCACGCAGCCACGGCCCGAGGCCCGGCCGCCGGAATGGGTCGCTGGCACCGCTTACGTCGCTGTCTATCGCCTCGCCGACCAACTGGTGTCCGCCCAGGTCGGAGTACCTTTGCGCGGTCTGCCGCTGCCGCTCGATTGACGTACTGGCGTCGGTGGTCTGGCTCAGCCGGTAGGCAGCGAGTAGTCTCATGTGCTGATCGTATCCAAGGCGCGGGCCGTCAGTACCACCCGACGCTGGCCACCGTGGCGGATCTGCACCGCCCGACGCACCTGGTGCTCGACCTGGACCCGCCCGAGGGCGACGGGTTCCGCGCGGCCGTCGCCGCTGCCCTGCTGGTCCGCCAGGCGCTCGCCGACGCCGGCCTCGCCGGGGCCGTCAAGACCAGCGGCGCCAAGGGCGTGCACGTCTTCGTCCCGGTGGCTGGTGACCGCACCGCCGAGGAGTTGGCCGCCGCCACCCGGGCGCTCGCCGTCCGCGCCGAGCGGCTGGACCCGGCGCTGGCCACGACGGCGTACATCATTCAAGACCGGGGCGGAAAGGTCTTCGTGGACGCCACCCGAGCCGGCGGGGCGACGGTCGTGGCCGCGTACAGCCCGCGACTGCGGCCCGGGATGCCGGTCTCCTTCCCGGTCGACTGGTCCGACCTGACCGAGGTGACCCCGGCGGACTTCACCATCCGGACGGTGCCGCCACTGGTCGCCGGGACCGACCCGTGGGTCGCGCTGATGCCGGCGCCGCAGTCGCTCCCCGCCGACCTCGTCGCGGAGGGCCGGACCATCCCGGTGGCGCGGGTGCAGGCCATGCACGAGGGCAAGCGCCGGGCCCGCGCCCGCCGCGAGACCGGCTGACGGTACGCGCTGTTTCCTTGATCGACCACGATCATCGGAGGCGCGCGGTCTTCGACGGTCCCTGTCGTCGGGGGTCTGTGGCACGATTTTCCAGGTGACCAGCCGATCCGCCGAGAGCCAGCGCCTGAGCGATCTCGCGCGGCTGCGCCGCGTCCGCGACCGCATCGACCGGGAGTACGCGCAGCCGTTGGACGTCGAGGCGCTCGCCCGGGGCGTCCACATGTCGGCCGGGCACCTCAGTCGGGAGTTCCGGCTCGCCTACGGCGAATCTCCGTACAGCTATCTCATGACCCGGCGCGTGGAGCGCGCCATGGCGCTGCTGCGTCGCGGCGACCTCAGCGTCACCGATGTCTGTTTCGCGGTCGGCTGCTCGTCGCTCGGCACCTTCAGCACCCGCTTCACCGAGCTGGTCGGTGTGCCGCCCAGCACCTACCGGCGGGAGGCGGCGCTCGCGACGGCCGGGCTGCCGTCGTGCACGGCGAAGCAGGTGACCAGACCGGTCAGGAATCGAGAAGCGCAGGTCACGCCGCCACCCCTAGCGTGACTGCCACGGGTCGGGTCGGCGCGGCGAGCCGCGTCGGGCGTGACCCCGGGGCCCCGCCCGCCCGAGAAGATGGAGACATCATGAGCAAGGCCACGGACCCGCCCGCGGCGCACGTCGCCGACCGGCACGACCTGATCCGGGTGCAGGGCGCGCGCGTGAACAACCTCAAGGACGTCACGGTCGAGCTTCCGAAGCGTCGACTGACGGTGTTCACCGGGGTCTCCGGCTCCGGCAAGAGCTCGCTGGTGTTCGGCACCATCGCGGCCGAGTCGCAGCGGATGATCAACGAGACCTACAGCGCCTTCGTGCAGGGCTTCATGCCGACGCTGACCCGGCCTGAGGTCGACGTGCTGGACGGGCTGACCACCGCGATCATCGTCGACCAGGAGCGGATGGGCGCGAACGCCCGCTCCACGGTCGGCACCGCCACCGACGCCAACGCGATGCTGCGCATCCTCTTCAGCCGGCTCGGGCAGCCGCACATCGGCTCGCCGAACGCGTTCTCCTTCAACGTCCCCTCGGTCCGGGCGACCGGCGCGATCACGGTGGAGCGCGGCGCGGGCCGGACGAAGACCGAGAAGGCGACCTTCAACCGTCTCGGCGGCATGTGTCCGCGCTGCGAGGGCATGGGCGCGGTCACCGACTTCGACCTGTCGGCGCTGTACGACGACAGCAGGTCACTCAACGAGGGCGCGATCACGATCCCCGGCTACAGCATGGAGGGCTGGTACGGCCGGATCTTCCGGGGCTGCGGCTACTTCGACCCGGACAAGCCGATCCGCAAATACACGAAGAAGGAGTTGCAGGACCTGCTCCACCGGGAGCCGACCAAGATCAAGGTCGACGGCATCAACCTGACGTACGTCGGCCTCATCCCGCAGATCCAGAAGTCGTTCCTCGCCAAGGACATCGACACGCTGCAACCGCACATCCGCGCCTTCGTGGACCGTGCGGTGACGTTCACGACCTGCCCCGACTGCGGCGGCACCCGGCTCAGCGCGGAGGCCCGGTCGTCGAAGATCGAGGGCAAGAACATCGCCGACGTCTGCGCGATGCAGATCAGCGACCTGGCGGCCTGGGTCCGGGGCATCAGGGAGCCGTCGGTGGCGCCGCTGCTCACCGGGCTGCAACATCTCCTCGACTCGTTCGAGGAGATCGGGTTGGGCTACCTGTCGCTCGACCGGCCCTCGGGCACGCTCTCCGGTGGCGAGGCGCAGCGCACCAAGATGATCCGCCACCTCGGGTCGTCGCTCACCGACGTCACGTACGTCTTCGACGAGCCGACGATCGGGCTGCACCCGCACGACATCGCGCGGATGAACGGCCTGCTGCTGCGCCTGCGGGACAAGGGCAACACCGTCCTGGTGGTCGAGCACAAGCCGGAGGCGATCGCCATCGCCGACCACGTCGTCGATCTCGGGCCGGGCGCCGGCACCGCCGGAGGCGAGGTGGTGTTCGAGGGCACCGTCGACGGGCTGCGCGCCAGCGACACGCTGACCGGGCGGCACCTGGACGACCGGGCACGCCTGAAGACATCCGTACGGACGCCGTCGGGTGTGCTGACGGTGCGGGGCGCGAACACCCACAACCTGCGCGACGTCGACGTCGACATCCCGCTCGGCGTGCTCGTGGTGGTGACCGGTGTGGCCGGTTCGGGAAAGAGTTCGCTGATCCACGGCTCGGTGTCCGACCGCGACGGGGTGGTGTCGGTCGACCAGAGCGCGATCCGCGGCTCGCGCCGGAGCAACCCGGCGACGTACACGGGCCTGCTCGACCCGATCCGCAAGGCGTTCGCGAAGGCCAACGGTGTGAAGCCGGCCCTGTTCAGCGCCAACTCCGAGGGGGCCTGCCCCGGCTGCAACGGCGCCGGCGTCATCTACACCGACCTGGGGATGATGGCCGGTGTCGCCGCCACCTGCGAGGAGTGCGAGGGGAGGCGGTTCCAGGCGTCGGTTCTGGAGTACCGGTTCGGCGGCCGTGACATCAGCGAGGTGCTCGCCATGTCGGTGCGCGAGGCCGAGGCGTTCTTCTCCGCGGGTGAGGCGCGTACGCCCGCCGCGCACGCCATCCTCGACCGGCTCGTCGACGTCGGGCTCGGCTACCTCAGCCTCGGCCAGCCGCTGACCACCCTGTCCGGCGGCGAGCGGCAGCGGCTCAAGCTGGCCACCCGCATGGCCGAGAAGGGCGGCGTGTACGTCCTCGACGAGCCGACCACCGGCCTGCACCTCGCCGACGTCGAGCAACTGCTCGGCCTGCTGGACCGACTCGTCGACTCCGGCAAGTCGGTGATCGTCGTCGAGCATCACCAGGCGGTCATGGCGCACGCCGACTGGATCATCGACCTCGGCCCGGGCGCCGGCCACGACGGCGGCCGGATCGTCTTCGAGGGCACCCCGGCCGATCTCGTCGCTGCCCGCTCCACCCTCACCGGCGAGCACCTGGCGGCGTACGTCGGCACCTGATCATGTGCCGTCCGCCGTCGCCCGATTGTCTACCCGGCCGTCGGTTGAGCGGCGGCGGGCCGCCGTGGCGGCGAGAACCCCGCAGGCGCCGTTCTTGATCCACCGCGCGTCGCCGGTGGGGGTTCGACGCGAGCCGGCGCCGGGGCGTGGGGTCCGGGGCTCGGCCCCGGAGCAGAAATGACAAGCGCCCCAGGTCCGCGCTTCTCAGCGGACATGGAGCGCGAAAGCTTGTGCCCCCGGCAGGATTCGAACCTGCGCCCCCGCCTCCGGAGGGCGGTGCTCTATCCCCTGAGCTACGGGGGCTCAGCGACTGGAGAAGACTAGCAAACCTCCTGGGCGTACGCCGAATCGGTATCGGGTGAACCGGTCGTGTCGGTGACCGGCCCACCCGGTGCTCAGGCCGCGATCGCCCGCCCGCAACTGGGCAGCGGGTGCAGGACGATCCGTCGGGGCAGCCGACGCGGCCACTCGTTGCGCGGCCAGGATCCGTCCACGATCAGGTGCACCGTGCGCTGCTCCTCGCCGCTGAGCCGCAGCACGAAGTCGCGGGGGAGCGGCGGGTCGACAGTCGGTGTGGTGATCATGAAGCGCACCCGGCCCCGGGACGACACGGCGGAGATCACGTCGGCCGCCGGCATCGTGCCCCGCAGCCGCACCCGGCCGATCCAGTAGACCTCGGCCAGGTGCTCCTGGGCCGTCCGGGTGATCGCCGGGTACTCGCTGCGTACCCAGCGCTCGACCGCGCTGACGCAGAGCCCGCAGGCCCGCTCGCGCGGTTCCCGCGGACCCAACCCCCAGGCCCGCAGGTACGCCCCGACCGCTCCCGCGTCCAGCGGAAGGTCGAACCGGCGCTGGATGAGCGTGGTGAGGCTCTGCCGCGTCCACAGCTCCTCGTCCAGGCCGAACTCGTCGGGGTGGACGCCCCGGAGTGTGTCGATCAGTTCGAGTTCCTGTTCGCGGCTGAGCGTTCCCGGCTCGCCCTGCCGCTGTCCGCGACGGACGGCTGCCACCGCCCCGTCACCGCCGATGGTGTGGCGTCGGCACCAACTGGTGACCGAGCGCCGTGCGTCTCTGAGTGCAACCCCCACGTCTTGGGCAACGAGCACGAATCACAACTGGTCACGATATGTGCGGAGAAAACTCTCTAAGCAACGTAATCGCCTGTCTGACGCAAAACGCCCACAAGGGGCGAGTGTGGGTCGACAGGGGTGCGGGAGCTGCGGGTACGGCCGGCGGGCGCGGCGCCGGTCGCCTTCGACTCGTCGCGTCCGACGCCAGGTCGCCGATGTGGCGGTGTCCGAACGCCTGGATACCGCCACCTCGCCGACCTGGTGTGGATCATGCGGGTCGAGAGGCGGGTGCCCGCCGTGCCCAGGACGGGGCGGTCCGGTGCCGGACATGACGCGGGCCCGCGTCCCGCCGATGAGTGGCGGTGACGCGGGCCCGGTGTGCCCGTGCGGAGGGTCAGCCCTTGGCCTGCGCCTGGAGCTGCCGGAGGTTGTTCAGCTCGGACTGCTGGGTGGCCTTCATGGTCTGGGCCACGCGTACCACCTCGGCGTTGTCGGTCTCCGCGAGCGCCGCGTCGATCATGTGGATCCCGCCGAGGTGGTGGTTGTACATCAGGGCCAGGAACTGCCGGTCCACCTCGATGCCCTTGGCGTCGCGCAACGAGGCCATCTGCTGCGGGGTGGCCATGCCCGGCATCAGCCCGTCCTTGACCGCGGCCCCGTCGGACATCCACGACATCGGCGGCTGCGACCCGGTCGGGCTCAGCTGCCACTCGCGCAGCCAGGTCTGCATGGCGCCGATCTCGCCCTGCTGACCGGTGGCGATGTCGACGGCGATCTGCCGCACCTCGGGCAGCGTCGCCGACCGGTACGCGATCAGGCTCATCTCGACCGCCTGGGCGTGGTGGGTCGTCATGTCCCGCGCGAAACCCGCCTCGACCGAGGAGTCACCGGGCCGGGTGAGGCGAGGGGTGAGCAGGCCGCCGGCGTACCCGAGCAGCAGGCCCACCACCACCATGATGGCGAGCGCCGCGACGCCGTAGCGCCGCGCCGGTGTCGGGCCGCCCTCGTCCGGGGCGGCCACGACGTCGTCGTGCTCGGTGTCGGTGGTGGTGGCGGGGGCTGTCATCGCCGTCCTTACTGGGTCGGGGGCTGCTGCTGGAGGTCACGCGGCGTGGTGCCGGTGGCGGTGATACCCGTGTTGCACAGCGCGGTCGGGCCCTCGACGGAGGCGTTCACCCGCAGGTCCTTGATGAACTCGTCGATCCGCTTGTCGTCGGCGTTGTCGACCTTGAGCTGGTAGCCCCACGCCTGGAGCGAGATCGGCTTGTCCAGGCCCTCGTACGGGCTCATCAGCATCTTCTCGACGCCACGCACCTTGCCGGCGAGCTTGTCGACCTGGTCCTTCGGCAGGTCCGGGCGGTAGGTGATCCACACCGCGCCGTGCTCCAGGCTGTGCACCGCGTGCTCGTTGGCGATCGGGGCGTCGTAGACGTCACCCATGCAGTTCTGCCAGGCCGCGTTGTGCACCCCGCCCACGGGCGGCGAGTACTTGTAGGTCAGCGGGCCCGACTTGTGGGACTCGTAGTCGAGGCTCGTCTTGTCGGTCTTGCGGATGTTGACGATGCCGTCGATGGCGTTGGCCTTCTTGTCCCACGGCTTGGAGCCCTGGAACGACGCCCAGGCGCCGTAGCCGATGATGCCGGCCGCGAGGACGCCGACGGCGACGAAGAGCGCGATCGGGCCCCAGGCCCGGCCCTGACTCACCTTGACCGGGCTGACGGGCTTGCGGGGGCCCTTGCCACCCGCCCGGGGGGAGCCCGCAGGCTTGCCGGAACCGGCCTTGGCGCCGGACGCCGGCCGGCCCGCGGCCGGCTTCTTGCCGGTGCTGACCACGGTCGGGCGGCGCTCAGGGCCACCCGGGGTGCTGATGCTCATCGTGCCTCGTCAAGTCGGTCGGTCAGGGGAGGTGGCGGGCCGGATGACGCGCAGGGGAGCCGCCGAGTGCCCGAGTCTACCCCCGATAACATGGTTGGGTGACTCCTGCAGAACTCGCCTCGGTCGTCCTTGCCGCCGCCCACGCCGTCTTCGAGCAGCGTGGGCTCGACCGCGCCGCGCTGCCGGCGAGCACGGTGGTGGAGCGACCGCGCAACTCCGAGCACGGCGACTACGCCTCGACGCTCGCTCTGCAGTTGAGCAAGAAGGTGGGCGTCCCGCCCCGGGAGCTTGCTACGGCCCTGGCCGACGAGCTGGGCCGGGCACCGGGTGTCAAATCGGTGGAAATCGCCGGGCCGGGCTTCCTGAACATCCGGCTGGACGCCGCCGCCGCCGGCCAGCTCGCCCGGGTGATCGTCGAGGCCGGAGCGGAGTACGGCCGCAGCGACCGGCTCGCCGGCGAGAAGATCAACCTGGAGTTCGTCTCGGCCAACCCGACCGGCCCGGTGCACATCGGCGGGGTCCGCTGGGCGGCCGTCGGCGACGCCCTGAGCCGGCTGCTGCGGGCCACCGGCGCCGAGGTGGGCACGGAGTACTACTTCAACGACGCCGGCTCCCAGATCGACAGGTTCGCCCGCTCGCTGCTCGCCGCCGCCAAGGGCGAGCCCGCGCCGGAGGACGGCTACGGCGGCGCGTACATCGCCGAGATCGCCGCCGAGGTGCAGGCCCGTCGGCCCGACGTGCTCGGCATGGACGATGCCGCCGCCCAGGAGGTGTTCCGGGTCGAGGGCGTCGCGCTGATGTTCGACGAGATCCGCTCCTCGCTGCGCGACTTCGGGGTGGAGTTCGACACCTACTTCAACGAGAAAGACCTGCACGACCGGGGCGAGCTGGATCTCGCGCTGGCCCGGCTGCGCGAGCAGGGCCGGGTCTACGAGTCCGAGGGCGCGACCTGGCTGCGCACCACCGACTTCGGTGACGACAAGGACCGGGTGCTGCGCAAGTCCAACGGCGAGTGGACGTACTTCGCCGCGGACTGCGCCTACTACCTGGACAAGCGGGAGCGCGGCTTCGAGCGGGTCGTGATCATGTTGGGCGCCGACCACCACGGCTACATCGGCCGGATGAAGGCGATGGCGGCGTGCTTCGGCGACGACCCGGAGCGCAACCTGGAGATCCTCATCGGCCAGCTGGTCAACCTGCTGCGCGACGGCGCCCCGATGCGGATGAGCAAGCGGGCCGGCACCGTGATCACCCTGGAGGACCTGGTCGACGCCATCGGCGTGGACGCCTCCCGGTACGCGCTGGCCCGCTACTCCAGCGACTCGCCCATCGACATCGACATCGAGCTGTGGACCCGGGCGAGCCGCGACAACCCGGTCTACTACGTGCAGTACGTCGCCGCCCGGACGGCGGGCGTGGCCCGCAACGCCGCCGAGGTGGGGCTGGTTCCGGGTGACGCCGACGCGTTCCGCCCCGAGCTGCTCGACCACGAGAAGGAGAACGAGCTACTCAAGGCGCTCGCCGAGTTCCCGGCGGTGGTGGCCACCGCGGCGGAGCTGCGCGAGCCGCACCGGGTGGCCCGCTACCTGGAGGAAAGCGTCGCGGCGTCCTTCCACCGGTTCTACGACAACTGCCGGGTGCTGCCGATGGGCGACGAGGAGGTCACCGACCTGCACCGCGCCCGGCTCTGGCTCAACAACGCCACCCGCACCGTGATCGCCAACGGCCTGCACCTGCTCGGCGTCTCCGCACCCGAGAGGATGTGACATGAGGGCTCATGAGGCTGGTGCGCTGCACGCGGACATCAGCAACCAGGGGCCGGCCTGGCTGCGTACCCCGGCCGACGTCAACGCCCTCGTGCCGGCGCTGTGGCCGCGCAGCGTGACGCGCGGCGCGGACGGCGCGGTCGCCGTCGCGGGCCTGAGCGTCCGCGACATCGCGGCCGAGTTCGGCACCCCGGTGTACGTCCTCGACGAGGCCGACCTGCGCTCGCGCTGCCGCGACTTCCGGGCGGCCTTCCCGACCGAGGACGTCTTCTACGCGGGCAAGGCGTTCCTCTGCCGCGCGGTGGTCCGGATGATCGCCGAAGAGGGCCTGTACCTGGACGTCTGCACCGGCGGTGAGCTGGCCACGGCGCTCTCGGCCGGGATGCCGCCGGAGCGGATCGGCTTCCACGGCAACAACAAGTCGGTGGCCGAGCTGAGCCGGGCGCTGGACGCCGGGGTGGGCCGGATCATCGTCGACTCGTTCACCGAGATCGACCGGCTCACCGCGCTGGCCCGCGAGCGCGGGGTCCGGCCCCGGGTGCTGGTCCGGGTCACGGTCGGCGTCGAGGCGCACACCCACGAGTTCATCGCCACCGCCCACGAGGACCAGAAGTTCGGCTTCTCGCTGGCCGGCGGCGCCGCCGCCAACGCCGCCTTCAAGATCCTCGACGAGGACGTGCTGGAGCTGCGCGGTCTGCACTCGCACATCGGCTCGCAGATCTTCGACGCCAGCGGCTTCGAGGTCTCGGCCCGCCGGGTGCTCGCCCTGCAGGCGCAGATCCGCGATGCGCGCGGGGTGGAGCTGCCCGAGCTGGACCTGGGCGGTGGGTTCGGCATCGCGTACACCACCCAGGACGACCCGGCCACCCCACAGGACCTGGCCAAGCGGCTGCGCAAGATCGTCGACTCGGAGTGCGCGGCGGAGAACCTGGCCGTGCCGCACCTGTCGATCGAGCCGGGACGGGCCATCGTCGGGCCGGCCGTGTTCACCCTCTACGAGGTCGGCACGGTCAAGGACCTCGACGGCATCCGCACGTACGTCAGCGTCGACGGCGGGATGAGCGACAACATCCGCACCGCGCTCTACGACGCGTCCTACTCGGCGACGCTGGCCTCCCGGGCGTCGAGCGCCCAGCCGTTCCTCGCCCGCGTGGTGGGAAAGCACTGTGAGTCCGGGGACATCGTGGTGAAGGATGAATTCCTGCCCGCCGACGTGCAGCCCGGAGATCTTGTCGCAGTGCCCGGCACCGGCGCCTACTGCCGGAGCATGGCCAGCAACTACAACCACGTACCCCGACCGCCGGTCGTGGCGGTGCGTGACGGCCAGGCGCGTCTGATCGTCCGGCGGGAGACCGAAGACGATCTGCTGGCATTGGATGTGGGATGACGTCACCTGTGCGCTTGGCACTGCTCGGCTGCGGCACGGTCGGCCAGGAGGTGGTCCGGCTGCTGCACGAGCAGTCGGCCGACCTGGCCGCCCGCATCGGCGCTCCACTGGAGATCGCCGGTATCGCCGTCCGCCGGCTCGGCCGCGACCGCGGTGACCTGCCGGTCGACGAGGCCCTGTTCACCACCGACGCGCTCGGCCTGATCAAACGGGACGACGTCGACGTGGTGATCGAGGTGGTCGGCGGCATCGAGCCGGCCCGGGGCTGGCTGGTCGAGGCGCTGCGTGCCGGCAAGAGCGTGGTCACCGCCAACAAGGCGCTGCTCGCCGAGGACGGGGTGGCCCTGCACGAGGCGGCGGCCGAGGGCGGTGGAGACCTCTACTACGAGGCGTCGGTCGCCGGCGCGATCCCGCTGCTGCGCCCGCTGCGCGAGTCGCTGCACGGCGATCGGATCAACCGGGTCACCGGCATCGTCAACGGCACCACCAACTTCATCCTCTCCGCGATGGACGCGACCGGCGCCGGGTTCGCGGAGGCTCTGGAGCAGGCCACCGCCCTGGGGTACGCGGAGGCCGACCCGACCGCCGACGTCGAGGGCTTCGACGCGGCGGCGAAGGCGGCCATCCTCGCCTCGCTGGCGTTCCACACCCGGGTCGGCGCCGCCGACGTGCACCGCGAGGGCATCACCGACGTGACCGCCGCGGACATGGCCAGCGCCCAGGCGATGGGCTGCACGATCAAGCTGCTCTGCATCGCGGCGCGGGGCGTCGACGCGGCCGGTCAGGAGACGGTCAGTGTCCGCGTCCACCCGGCGATGATTCCGCGCAGTCACCCGCTGGCCAGCGTCGGCGACGCGTTCAACGCGGTCTTCGTCGAGGCGGACGCGGCCGGGCAGCTGATGTTCTACGGCCGGGGCGCGGGTGGCGCGCCGACCGCCAGCGCCGTGCTCGGCGACGTGGTGGCGGTGTCCCGCAACCGGCTCGCCGGGGTGCGCGCGGCCAGCGAGAGCGCGTACGCGGCCCTGGCGGTGCGGCCGATGGGCGAGGCGCTGACCCGCTACCACGTGAGCCTGGACGTGGCCGACCGCCCGGGTGTGCTGGCCTCGGTGGCGGGCGTCTTCGCCCGGCACGACGTGTCGATCGCGACCGTACGACAGGGCTCGGCGGGCGGGGCGCCCGGCCGGGACGGCGACGCCGAGCTGGTCATCGTCACCCACGTGGCGCCGGACGCCGCGCTCGCCGCGACAGTGGCCGAGCTGCGCGGCCTGGACATCGTCCGGTCGGTGACGAGTGTGCTGCGGGTCGAGGGCGGCGCCTGAGTCGTTGAGCCACCGGGGCGGCTCGCCCGTCCCGCCAGGTGGGTAACCCGGGGTGTGCCATCGATGGCTGCGGCAGGGTGGTCCAGGGTGGCCTGATGCTCGGGTCGGTGCAGGGGTAGAGGCGAGGAGAGCGACATGTGGCGGGGTCTGATCGAGGCGTACCGGGATCGGCTGCCGGTCACCGCGGCCACGCCGGTCGTCACGTTGCACGAGGGGAACACCCCGCTGCTGCCGGCGCCCGTGCTCTCGGCCCGGCTCGGCTGCGACGTCTACCTGAAGGTGGAGGGCGCCAACCCGACCGGCTCCTTCAAGGACCGGGGGATGACCCTCGCGGTCTCCAAGGCGGTCGAGGCCGGCAACAAGGCGATCATCTGCGCCTCCACCGGCAACACCAGCGCCTCCGCCGCGGCGTACGCGGCACGGGCCGGGCTGACCTGCGCGGTGCTGGTGCCGCAGGGCAAGATCGCGCTGGGCAAGCTGGCCCAGGCGCTTGTGCACGGGGCGAAGCTACTCCAGGTCAGCGGCAACTTCGACGACTGCCTCGCGCTCGCCGCCAAGCTGGCCCAGGATCACCCGGTCGCGCTTGTCAACTCGGTCAACATCGACCGGCTGCACGGCCAGAAGACCGCCGCCTTCGAGATCGTCGAGGCGCTCGGCGACGCCCCCGACATCCACTGCCTGCCCGTCGGTAACGCCGGCAACATCTCCGCGTACTGGATGGGATATTCGGAGGAGCACGCCGCCGGCGCCACCACGCGGGCGCCGAAGATGTACGGCTTCCAGGCGTCCGGTGCGGCGCCGATCGTGACCGGCCAGGTGGTGCCGGAGCCGTCGACAATCGCCACCGCCATCCGGATCGGCAACCCGGCGAGCTGGACCAAGGCGCTCGACGCCCGGGACGCCTCCGGTGGCCTGATCGCGGCGGTGACCGACCGGGAGATCCTCTCCGCGTACCGGCTGCTCGCCCGCGAGGTGGGGGTCTTCGTCGAGCTGGGCAGCGCGGCCAGCGTGGCAGGCCTGCTCCAGCAGGCCGCGGCGGGCGCGGTTCCGGCCGGCTCGACGGTGGTCTGCACGGTGACCGGTCACGGCCTGAAGGATCCGGAGTGGGCGATCTCCACCGCGCCCGCCCCGGTGACCATCGGCAACGATCCGCTGGCCGCGGCCCGCGCCCTCGACCTGGCCTGAGAGCGGTACAACCCACCGGCGGTGGGCCGCCCCTGGGGGCGGCGGGGGTACAGGTGATCGAGTCCGGCACACTTTCACCTATCCCCGCCCGCATTCTCTTTCAGGAGTGAGCCAGGCCGATGTCGCTGCTCGCCAGATTCAGCCTCGCCAACCGAGGGCTGGTCGCCCTCATCGCGGTGGTGATTACGGCGTTCGGAGCGTTCGCCGTGCCGTCGCTGAAGCAGCAACTGCTGCCGTCGCTCGAGTTCCCGGCCGCGTTCATCGTGGCGTCCTACCCCGGTGCCGGTCCCGAGATCGTCGAGTCGCAGGTGACCGAGCCGATCGAGAACGCCCTGCAGGGCCTTCCCGGGCTGGACAAGGTCACCTCCACGTCCCGCGAGGGGTCGGCCACGATCCAGGTGCAGTACGAGTTCGGCACCGACCTGGACGACGTGGTCAACAAGATGCAGACCGCGCTGAGCCGGATCGACGCGCAGCTGCCGCAGAGCGTCGACCCGCAGGTCATCGCGGGGAGCACCGACGACCTGCCGGCGGTGGTGCTGGCCGCGGCCGGCGGCGCCGACGAGCGGGCGCTCGCCGAGAAGCTGCGCGCGACGGTGGTGCCGGAGCTGGAGGGCATCGAGGGAGTCCGCACGGTCGAGGTGACCGGGACCCGCGACGACGTCGTGGTGGTCACCCCGGATCCGGCGAAGCTGGCGGCGGCGAAGGTCCAGCCGACCGCGATCGGCGCGGCGTTGAAGACCAACGGCGTGTCGGTGCCGGCCGGTGCGGTGACCGACGGCGGCCTCGCGCTCCCGGTGCAGGTCGGGACGCCGGTCGCGACCCTGGACGACCTGCGCGGCATCATCATCGCGCCCGGCGCGGCACCGGTTCGTCTCGGTGACGTGGCGACGGTCGAGCAGCAGCTCGCCCCGGCGACCGCGATCACCCGGACCAACGGCAAGGACAGCCTCGGCATCGCCGTCACCGCGGCGCCGGACGGCAACGCGGTGGAGATCTCCCACGAGATCCAGGACCGGCTGGCCGAGCTGAAGGACGCGTCCGGCGCGGAGCTGACGGTGGTCTTCGACCAGGCGCCGTTCGTGGAGAAGTCGATCAAGTCGTTGACCACCGAGGGCCTGCTGGGCCTGCTGATGGCGGTCATCGTCATCCTGGTCTTCCTGCTGTCGGTGCGTTCGACAGTGGTCACCGCGGTCTCCATCCCGCTCTCCGTGCTGGTGGCGCTGCTCGCCCTGTGGATCGGCGACTACTCGCTCAACCTGCTCACCCTCGGCGCGTTGACCATCGCGGTCGGCCGGGTGGTGGACGACTCGATCGTGGTGTTGGAGAACATCAAACGACACCTGGAGTACGGCGAGGAGAAGCGCCAGGCGATCATCACCGGCGTCCGCGAGGTGGCTGGCGCGGTGACCGCGTCCACGCTCACGACGGTGGCGGTGTTCGCGCCGATCGCGCTGGTCGGCGGGTTCGTCGGGCAGCTCTTCGCGCCGTTCGCGATCACGGTGACGGTGGCGCTGCTCGCCTCGCTGCTCGTCTCGCTGACGGTGATCCCGGTGCTGGCGTACTGGTTCCTCAAGCCGCGCGGCGGCACCGTCGACGACGACGCGGTGCGCCGCGACGCCGAGGAGAAGGAGCTGCGCAGCCCGTTGCAGCGGGCGTACCTGCCGGTGATCGGGTTCGCCACCCGCAAGCGGTCGACCCGCTGGATCACCGTCGGGCTGGGCCTGCTGGTGCTCTTCGGCACCTTCGGGTTGGCGCAGAAGCTGGAGACGAACTTCCTGGACGACTCCGGTCAGGACACGCTCAGCTTCCGGCAGGAGCTGCCGGCGGGCAGCGGCCTGGCCGCCACCGACGCGGCGGCGAAGCAGGTCGAGGCGGTCCTCGGGCGGGTCGGCGCGGTCGAGACCTACCAGGTGACCGCCGGTGGCAGCGACACCCCGTGGGCGGGCGGAGGGGGCAACAACGTCGCGAGCTGGTCGTTGGCGCTCGACGGCGACACCGACGCCAAGCAGGTACGTGAGGAGCTGCGCCGGGAGTTCGACAAGATCGGCACCAGCCTGGGTGAGGTCAGCTTCGGCGGTGGCCAGGACGCCTCGACCAGCCAGCTGGAGGTGGTCGTCCAGGCCAGTGACCCGGAGGTGCTGACCCGCGCCGCCGAGGCGGCCCGGACGGCGATGGCCGGTGTCCCGAACGTCGAGGACGTCACCACGAGCCTCGCCGAGCGGGTGCCGAGGGTCGACGTGACCGTCGACCGGGTCGCCGCCGGCCGGGTCGGCCTCACCGAGGCCGCCGTGGGTCAGCTCGTGTCGCAGGCGTTCCGTGGCGCTCCGCTGGGGCAGGTGGCGCTCGACGGCCGCCAGCAGGACGTGGTGCTGCGGCTGAGCGCCGCCGCCCCGGTGTCGCTGGAGGAGCTGCGGGCCCTTCCGGTCGGGCCGGTGAAGCTGGACGACATCGCGGACGTCACCCAGGCCGAGGGGCCGCAGCAGGTCACGCGGATCGACGGTGAGCGCAGCGTCTCGGTGACCGGCGCCGCGACCGGTTCGAACCTGGGTGCGACCACGAAGGAGCTGCAGAAGCGGCTCGACGGCATCGACGTGCCGGGGGCGAGCTTCACCGTCGGTGGGGTCAGCGCCGATCAGGCGGATGCCTTCGGCGACCTGGGCCTGGCGGTGCTGGCCGCCATCGCGATCGTGTTCCTGATCATGGTGGCCACGTTCCGGAGCCTCACTCAGGCGTTGATCCTGCTGATCTCCATCCCGTTCGCGTCGACCGGCGCGATCGGTCTGCTGCTGGCCACCGGGACGCCGCTGGGAGTGCCGGCGCTGATCGGTGTGCTGATGCTCGTCGGCATCGTGGTGACCAACGCGATCGTGCTGCTCGATCTGATCAACCAGTACCGGGCGCAGGGCATGGGGATCCGGGAGGCGGTGGTCGAGGGTGGCCGGCGTCGGCTGCGCCCGATCCTGATGACCGCGGTCGCGACGATCTTCGCGTTGCTGCCGATGGCCCTCGGGCTGACCGGCGAGGGCGGCTTCATCTCGCAGCCCCTGGCGGTCGTGGTGATCGGTGGTCTGCTCAGCTCGACGCTGTTGACGCTGATCCTGGTGCCGACGCTCTACACGATGGTGGAGCGCACCAAGGAGTCGCTGCGGGAGCGTCGTCGTCGGCGGCGATCCGGTGACCCGGCGGTGACCGGGCCGACCGGGTCGGAGGGCGTCGAGCCGGACGGCCCGAACCAGGTGGCCGTGCCGACGGGCGCACCGGTGTCGACGCCGGCCGACGGCACGCAGCCGGCGGCGGCACGCCCCGCCCCATCGGGCGCGCTGGTGGACGGCACGGACCAGTTCGAGGTGCTGCGGCTGCCCCGCAGCCGCACCTCGCCGCTGCCCCCGTCCGAGCCGACCGAGTAGTCGGACGACAACCCGGAACGCCCCCGGCAGGCTCGCCTGCCGGGGGCGTTCGGCTGCGCCGCCGCGGACACTCCGATCGGCCGACGGGTGCTGCACTTTGCGTTACATCTTGCATACTCCAGGTAGGCATGGCGAGGTGTCGGCGAGCGGGGCGGGTGGATGACCGAGAGCGCGCACGGGTGGTCCCGGCGCGATCTGCTGCGCCGGGGGGCTCTGGTGGTGACCGGGGCGGCCGCCGGGGCGGGCGCCACCGACGCCTGGCTCACCCATCGGCGGCTGCCGCTCGCCGGCGGCCCGGCCAGCGCCACGGTCGGCAACGGGCCGCAGAACGTCGGCTCCGGCGCGGTGCCGGTCATCTGGTCGGGGCCGACCACGCAGCGGCTGGTCGCGCTCACCTTCGACGACGGGCCGGCGCCACAGTGGACGCCCATGGTGCTGGACACCCTCGCCCAGCACCGGGTGCCCGCGACGTTCTTCCTGGTCGGCGCTCAGGCCAGGAAACACGCCGACCTCGTACGCGACAGGCTCGGCGAGCACGAGGTGGGCAACCACAGCTGGGCGCACCGGGACCTCGCCCGGCTGGACGCCGCCGCGGCGTACGACGACCTGCACCGCAGCCACGACGCGATCGCCGAGGTGACCGGCAGGCCGCCGAGGCTGGTCCGCCCGCCGTACGGCCACCTGGGTGGTGCGGTGCTGCACGCGGCATCCCGGTTGAACTACCGGCTGGTGCTCTGGTCGTTGCAGATGGTGGAGCGGGAATTTCCCGACGACCCGGCCGGCCACGCCCGGCGGATCGTGGCCACCGTCCGGCCGGGGACCATCGTGCTCGGGCACGACGTCGGTGACCGGAGACGTCTGGTCGCGCTGCACGGCCTCCCCGACATGATCGCCGGGCTGCGGGCGCGTGGCTACACCTTCGTCACCGTCTCGGCGCTGCTGGGACCCGGTGTAGCCCCCGCACCGACCGGGTAGGGTCCCGCTCCGTGGCGTCCACCCTCGCGGTCCTTACCGGCAATCGGAGCTTTCGCAATCTCTTCCTCGCCGAGCTGGTGGTCTTCGGCGCTGACTGGTTCGTCATGGTGCCGCTGCTGGTGCTGCTGCCGCAGCTGACCGGCAGCGGGGTCTGGGGTGCCCTGGTGCTGGCGGTGGACACCGGCATCGTGGCGCTGCTGCTGCCGTACACCGGCACGATCGCCGACCGCTTCGACCGGCGGAAGATCATGATCACCGCGAACGTGGCCGCGCTGGCCGGCGTGCTGCTGCTCCTCGGCGTGCGCGACCGCGGTACGGCGTGGTTGGCGCTGGTGGCGATCGGTGCCGTCGCGGTCGCCAAGGCGTTCTACTCGCCGGCCGCCCAGGCCGCGCTCCCCAACGTGCTGGAGCCGCACGAGCTGGCCGCCGGTAACGCCGTGGCCGGCTCGGCCTGGGGCACCATGACTGTGGTGGGCGCCTCGCTGGGCGGTGTGCTCAGCTCGGCTGCCGGCCCGTACGCCTGCTTCTGGGTGGCGGCGGTCGGCCTGGCGCTGGCCGCGGGCCTCGCCACCCGGATCCGCCGGCCGTTGCAGGCGGCCCGCGACCCGGAGCTGCCGGCGCAGCGGACCTGGTCGGCGGTCCGCGAGGCGCTCGGCTACATCGGGCACCGGCCGCGGGTGCTGGCGCTGGTCACGGTCAAGTCGGCGGTCGGCCTGGGCAACGGCGTGCTGACCGTGTTTCCGCTGCTCGCAGGCGTCTACGGGGTCGGTTCGCTGGGCGCCGGCCTGCTCTTCGCGGTCCGCGGAGCCGGCGCCCTGGTCGGCCCGATCCTGATGCGGCGGGTGTTGACCAACCGGTCCTGGCTGCTGCCCGGGCTCGCGCTGTCCATGTCGCTCTACGGCCTGGCCTACCTGGGTACGTCGGTGGTGCGCTGGTTCCCGCTGGTGCTGCTGCTGGTCTTCGTGGCGCACTTCGCGGGCGGCAGCAACTGGGTGATGTCGAACTTCGCCCTTCAGGGCGAGGTGCCGGACCGGCTGCGCGGGCGTGTCTTCGCCACCGACATGATGCTCGCGACGCTGGCCATCTCGGTGAGCCAACTGGCGGTGGCCCTGGTGGTGGACGTGGTGGACGAACGGGTGGTGCTGGCCGGCTGCGGACTGGTCACCCTCGTGTACGCGGTCGGCTGGCGGATCGCCACCCGCCGGCTGTCGCTGACAAACCCGGTCGCCGAGCCGGTCGGCGACCCAGCCGGCTGAGACCCGCGGCCGGCCGCGTTGGAGATCGGCCCGGATACGACACCGGTATCCGAGCCAATCTCCGCCTTGCGGGACCGCCGCCTGGACTCCGCCTCGGCTCGACCGAGGACTTTGACACACGCCCTAGCATGAGCGCGTGCCGACGAACTTCACCGCCGGGCCGGTCCGGGTCCGGGTCCCCGCGACCAGTGCCAACCTCGGTCCGGGCTTCGACGCGCTGGGGCTCGCCCTCGGGCTCTACGACGACCTGGCCGCCGAGGTCGCGGCCGCCGGGGTCCGGGTGACGGTCACCGGCCAGGGCGCCGGTGAGCTGCCGGACGACGATCGGCACCTGGTGGTGCGGGCCATGCGTGCCACCTTCGACGTTCTCGGCGCGCAGCCCGCCGGCCTGAGCGTCGAGTGCGTCAATCGGATCCCGCAGGCGCGCGGCCTGGGCTCGTCGTCGGCCGCCATCGTCGCCGGGGTGCTGCTGGCCCGTGCCCTGGTCGCCGACGGCGAGCACCGGCTGGACGAGCCCGGCGTGCTCCGGCTGGCCGCCGACATCGAGGGCCATCCGGACAACGTCGCTCCGTGTCTGCTCGGCGGTTTCACGGTGGCCTGGTCCGAGCCGGGCGGCGCTCGCGCGGTGTCCCTGCCGGTCGCGGCCGGCGTACGACCCACGGTTTTCGTGCCGGCCGAGCGCGGCCTGACCGCTACCGCGCGGGCGGCGCTGCCGGCCACCGTGCCCCACGCCGACGCCGCGTTGACCGCGGGGCGGGCGGCGCTGCTGGTGCACGCGCTCACCACCGACCCGGCGCTGTTGCTGCCGGCCACCGTCGACCGCCTCCACCAGGATTACCGGGCAGCCGGGATGCCGGGCACATCGGCCCTGGTCAGCGAGTTGCGAGCGGCGGGTGTGGCGGCTGTGGTCAGTGGGGCCGGGCCGAGCGTGCTGGCGCTCAGCGCGCCTCCGCCGAGCCTCGACCCGGGAACAGACTGGCAGATCTGGCAGTTACCGATAGACGTCAGCGGCGCCCGGGTCGCCCGGGGTAGACTTGGACACGCCGAGCGGGACCCTGTTGCCGCAGGTCGGAAGAGTTGATTACGCTCTAGACCTAGCACAGCCGCGAAGCACGCGATCTCCTGCGGGGCGGCGCACCCCCGAAGCTCTCGGCGGTCAGCCCGTCACCCCTGCCAAGGCCCACGCCGCACCGCAGTTTCCACAGGTCGCCGCAGACGGCGAGACCTGCTCACCGACGTTTGGTGGGTCGGGAAACCACCGGCTGCTGTGTCACAGACTCCCGCGACGCGTCCTTGCGAGGCGGGTGCACCGAGGCCGCCCGGCCACCTGAGCTCCGACTCCGGGCAGTCCCGGCCTTATCGAGGGAAGGAATCCATTGAGCGACACCACCGACGTGACGTCGGATGTTTCCAACGTCGCTGGCGATGCCACCGCTGCCGCTGCCGCTCCCGCCCGTCGTCGGCGCAGCGGCACCGGTCTGTCGGCGATGCTGCTGCCAGAGCTGCAGAGCCTGGCTGCGTCGCTCGGCATCTCCGGCACGGCTCGCATGCGTAAGGGTGAGCTGATCGCCGCGATCTCCGAGCGGCAGGGCGGCAACGCCGCCGGGACCCCTCGACCGCGAGCCGAGGTCGCGGCTGCGGCCGCTCCGGCCCGTGAGGAGGTGCGGGAGACCGTGGATCGCCCGGCGGCCGAGAGCCGCAGCACCGACCAGACGCCGGCCGAGCCGGCTACCGCGACCGAGGGCCGTGGCCGTACCCGGCGCAGCCGGACCGCCCCGGCCGAGTCCCGTACCGCCGAGGCCGGCACCTCCGAGCCGCGCGCCGCGGAGGCGCGTTCCTCCGAGGTCCGTTCCTCTGAGGTCCGTTCCTCTGAGGTCCGTTCCTCTGAGGCCCGCACCGACGAGGTGGAGGCCGGCGAGCGGTCCGACCGTGGCGAGAACCGCCGCGACCGTGCCGAGCGCAGCGACCGTGCCGAGCGCTCCGACCGCGGTGAGCGGGCCGAGCGCAGCGACCGTGCCGAGCGCTCCGACCGCGGTGAGCGGGCCGAGCGCAACGATCGGGGCGAGCGCAACGATCGGGGCGAGCGTGCCGACCGTGGTGAGCGGGCCGAGCGCAACGACCGGGGTGACCGCAACGATCGCGGCGAGCGCAACGATCGCGGTGAGCGGGCCGAGCGCAACGATCGGGGCGAGCGTGCCGACCGTGGCGAGCGGGCCGAGCGCAACGACCGGGGCGAGCGCGCCGAGCGCGCCGAGCGGGGCGACCGCAACGACCGGGGCGAGCGCGCCGAGCGCACCGACCGTTCGGAGCGCGCCG